>MGOA01000044.1 GCA_001796965.1 Chloroflexi bacterium RBG_16_64_43 | reverse complement strand
AGGGTGATGGGATTTGAGATACAGCGCGTCTGGCACCAGGCTCAGGCGGGCGCGGTGGGGAGTGCAGACCAGGTTGAACTTGCGGACGCCGTGCTCATCGAGGATCTTGAGCAGCCCGGGCATGAAATCGGGGTGGGCGAAGTGGATATGACAGTCGAGCAGGGGCACATCGGCAAGATCTGGCGGCATGCTTTCCTCCAAGGGATGCTCGTAGCGCACCCCTTTGGCGAACGCCCCCTGCACCTCGCCCGCCGTCGCGCCCGCGTGGTTTCGGGACGCCCCGGGGATCGGCCCGGCGCGTGGCAACAATGGCCAGGCTGACCATTCCGATGGATTGTACGCAAGATGTCACGGGGCGCAACCGAGGGAATGGGCCACGAGCAGGTAGTTCTCCGATGGGCCAGTTGTGGTGATGCGAGTCGTGGCTACTCTGCTCTGCACGCCACATTGCAGCTTCAACGCAGACCGGCGCGAGTATCGACTCGCCTACTCCTCGTACTTCCGCACGCTGCGCATCTCCTGCGAAACGAGCTGCTGTGCCCCCCGCTCGGCCATGGCCTTAATCTTCTGCTCGTCAAGAGTCAGCAGCTCGCGCTTGCGCATGAGCCAGCGTCCATCGACCATGAGGTCGGTCACGTCCGCCGCTTTGGCCGAGTGGACCAAGTTGGCCACCAGGTCATGGCGCGGGAGGAGATGCGGCCGATCCATATCCAATAGGGCAATATCGGCAGGGGCGCCTACGGCCAGGACGCCCGAGCCTGGAAAGCCCATGGCGCGTGCACCCGCCTGTGTGGCCATGCGCAGCACAGTGTCGCCCGGCATGGCCGTGGGATCTCGCTGAACATGCTTTTGCAGGATGGCTGTCTGCCGCAGCGCAGCGAACATGTCCATATCGGCGTTGGAAGCTGGGCCGTCGGTGCCAATGGCCACCGTCAGTTCGTGGCGCGCGAACCGAGAAAGGTCCGGCACGCCCATGGCCAGCTTCATATACGTGATAGGCGTGTGCGCCACGCTGGCCTTGCGCTGGGCGAGCAGGTCGAGATCCTCATCCGAGACGAAGAGGCAGTGCGCGGCGATGCAGCCACCCGGCGCCTGCAGAACGCCCAGGTGATCCAGATGCGCGACCGGGCTCATTCCATTGGCGCGCAGAGAGTTTTCAACCTGCTCCTTGGATTCAGAAAGATGGAGATGGATGCCCAAGTTCCGCTCATGCGCAAGCTCCGCAATCCGTTGAAGGAATCCCGGCGGGCAAATGTAGGGTGAGTGGGGGCCGAGGAAGAGGCGCAGGCGGCCCTCCGCGCTTCCGCTCCATCGCTCGATGAAGCGCAGTGTCCCCTCCAGATTGGCGCCTATTTCTTTGTCGTCGCCGATGCCGAAGACGCACCATGCCAGAGCCGCCTTCATTCCAGATTGCTCGACGACCTCCGCCACGCGGTCCATGTAAAAGTAGTGGTCGTTGAACCCGGCCACGCCGCCGCGAATCATCTCGCAGGCAGCGAGCGCCGCGCCCCACGAGACGTCCTCCTCGCGCAAGGCGGATTCGGCGACCCAGATCTTCTCGTTCAGCCAGCGCGGGAAGGGCAGATCCTCCGCCCAGCCGCGCTCATACGTCATGGCGGCATGGCAGTGGGCGTTGAACAGCGCCGGCATGGCCAGGTGGTTGTGGGCGTCAAGGCGTTCATCGGGGAGGAAACCGGGCGGCGCCTGGCCCACACCCACGATCTTCGCGCCCTCGACGGCCAGGCAGCTTGCGTGGAGCACCGTTGCCTCGGGGTCAAGGGTGACGATGTCCACATCTTCAATCAGCACTCTTGCCATGCGGCCTCCGCCCTCCCGATTCTACATCGAGCGCAAGTGCGGGTCCTTGTCGGCTGGCGCCCGGTGTATAATCCGAGCACAACTTAGTCCTGCGGCCGAGGTTCCCTGTTCCCCCGGATGGGAGGGATCAAAGGCGAAGCCGGTGCAAGTCCGGCGCTGCCGCGCAACTGTGAGCCCAGGGCGTTGAGCCCTTGGCAAGCCAGGTCGCCCGCCTCGGTCGCGTTCCCAAATACCTCGCCGGAAGGGGACGGGAACCGAGCTTCGGCTCGTCCTGCTGCGCCCCTGTCCATCGACAGGGGCATTTTCGTCCCAACCGTCCGAGGCGCATGTCGATCGCAAGACCGACACCCGCTTCACGGAGGATTCCCATGTTGCACATCGCTGTTCGTCGTATTTCGCTCGTCCTCGCGCTGGGCCTCGCGCTAGGCGCTTGCGGCGCGCCGGCCACCCCAGCGGCGCCCGCGCCGGCGGACCCTCCGGCCCCGCCGGCGAGCCCCACCCTCCCCCCCCTACCCACGGTGGAGGCCGTCGATGGCGCCGGGCAGACCGTCCGCCTGGCTGGTCCCGCACAGCGCATCGTTTCCCTCGCGCCCTCCAACACCGAGCTGCTCTTTGCCGTGGGTGCGGGCGCGCAGATAGTTGGCCGCGACGAGTTCTCCGACTACCCCGAAGCCGCTAAGGCGCTGCCCGCGATCGCCACCGGGATGGGCAAGCTCAACACCGAGGCGGTGGTCGCGCTCGAGCCAGATTTGATTCTCGCGGCGGAGATCACCCCGCCCGACCAGGTCGAGACATTGCGCGGGCTGGGGCTGACCGTGTTCGTGGTGATCAATCCCGATGATTTCGAGGAACTGTACGGAAACGTACTGTCGTTGGGAACACTCACCGGGCGCGGCACCGAGGCCCAGGGGTTGGCGGACGAACTGCGCGATCGTGTGACCGCGGTCGGCCAAACACTCACCTCGGCCACGACCTCGCCGCGCGTGTTCTACGAATTGGATGGCACCGACCCAACCAAACCTTGGACCTCCGGGCCGGGGACCTTCCTCGATCTCTTGATTCGAGCCGCGGGCGGGACAAACGTGGGGGCGGTGCTCTCGAGCCAGTTTGCCCAGATCAGTTCAGAAGAGTTGGTGCGCCAGGACCCGCAAGTCATCCTGTTGGGCGACACGGCCTACGGCACGACGATCGAGGGCGTGAGCGCACGCGCCGGCTGGGGATCGATGACGGCCATCCAGCAGAACGCGGTGTATCCGTTTGACGACAACCTGGTCAGCCGACCCGGGCCGCGCATGGTCGACGGCCTGGAACAATTGGCGCGCCTGATCCATCCCGAGCTGTTTGGGCAGCAGTCTGAATACTGAGGCATCAACCCGGCGGGCATGAGAGAGGGCATAGCATGCCTTACCTGTGCCCGCCGGCGCGCGATGTGCGCACGTACCCCGCGTTGGGCCGAGCGCTGCGCTCGATGCCTCGACGTAAAGTGCCCGCCACCGGTGCACTTCGGCGAGGGCACGACGCATCATCCGCTTGTCAACGGGTAAGGCGTGCATACGGGGAGGCCGTGCGCAAAGAACCCGCGCACGACCCTCTCCATGGATGATCGGGGCTGTTACATCCCGCGAGTGAGGCCGCCGGGCTGACAAGTGCGGCAGAAGTTGGTGATGCGCTGGTTGGCGGTGACGGCCGAGATGGTTTCGCCGCAGCGAGGGCAGGCCTGCCCGCCGCGCATGTGCACCGCGAAGAAGTCGCGCGGCTTGAGGTGCACCGCTTCGCCCATCGCGTGGCGCACCTTGTCGATCGAGGTGCGCAGAACGTCACCCATGGCGTCGTGCAGCGCTCGCACCTCATCCGGAGTGAGGCTGGTGCGCTTCCGGTACGGGTGCAAGCGCGCGGCCCACAGGATTTCGTCGGCGTAGGCATTGCCGATGCCTGCCAGAAAACCGGCGCGTACGAGAATGCTCTTGACCTCGCCGCGAAACGCCTTCAAGCGGGAGGCGAACTCCTCATGCGTGACTGCGAGGGCTTCGGGACCCATCTCGGCGAACAGCGGCACGCGCTCCAGGTCCGGCGTGAGATAGAGCTGGCCCATCTTCTTCTGGTCGACGTAACGCAGCTCTTCGGCGGGGTTCTCGAAGAATAGCGTAACGTGAACCGGGCCGGCCTTCTTCTCGCCGGGTGCACACAACTGGAAGCGGCCCGTGAGTTTGGGGTTGGCCACGAGCCACAAGTCCGAGGGGGCGAGGTGGAAGAGCAGGTACTTGCCGCGTCGCTCGAATGTCTGGATGTGCTCGCCCACCAGGCCCGCGGCGAGCCCCCGCCCGGTGAGGTCACGCACGACGAGCGGGCCGCCTTTCGGATCGATGGTGACCCGCTCGATGGTGTGCCCGGCTAGACGCCGCTCGAGCACTTCACGGACGATCTCCAATTCGGGGAGTTCGGGCATGATTCAATCGGGCGGCGCAGCAAGCGCGCCGCGGGTATCCTGCCCCGCGGTTGGGGAATGATGCGGGTGCATGCGCCGAGGCTTACTCTGCGCCGGAAAGAAGGAAGACCGCGTCGCCCGGGCGCACCTTCTGTTTGACCTCCAGCGCGACCTCGCCAGCTTCGGCCGCAGTGACCGGCTGGTGATCCACCTGCATCGAGGTCACTTGCTGCTGGAAATCCGTCGATTTCCCCAGGAAGTGGACCACAGCGTTCAGCTGAAGGGGCCGGGTGAGCGTGAGCACCGCAACGCTCAGGCGGTCATAGTAGTGCGTCACCACTCCCACTCGCTCTCCAGTCGTCATGGCTGCCTCCATGCTGTTCCGTTGCAGGCGGGCGCGGCCCGCCATCCCCATCGTGCATTCAGTCCATTCTACATCCGGCGCGGCGAGAGCGTGACGGTGGACGGCCGGGCCATGCCGCATCCGCCGCGGGCCAGCCCTGGCGCGGAGCAATTGACTCTCCCGCGCCACACGGCTATAATGCCGCGCGAAGTTGTAGCGCGGGGTGCAGCGTCTGGGTCTTGCGCAGCCTTACGGCGTAAGACAACGAGGCGGAGGTTCCTCGCCGCGAGGCGAGGCCAATCCCCGGAGACCGATCCGGGGAGAAAATCGATCAGATCAGCGGATGCCTCCGGAGCTTGCCACAGGCTCCCTCCCCCCGAAGATGGCCGTGGTCCGAAAGCCGCGCGGCGACGTGCGGGACAAGCGGACCGGGTCGTGGCGGCACCACTCGCACCAAGCACTCAACCCATTCGAGGGCGGGAGTCCACTTCCCGCTCCAGCCTACCCGCACCCGGCGGAGGACCCGCCGCGTGCGCCGGTAGCGCCTAGTGCTACGTGGGAGGAGGACCCATGGCCATCGATCTGGTCGCGCGCGCACGTCAGGACGGCGTCAAGTTCGTGTGTCTGCAATTCACCGATGTGGTGGGGACGATCAAGAGCGTGGACATCCCCGTGCACCGTCTGGCGGAGGTGATCGCCGACGGCATCTGGTTCGACGGCTCGTCGGTGGAGGGTTTCGCTCGCATTCAGGAAAGCGACATGCTTCTCCGCGTGGATGCCGCGACCTACCGCGTCTTTCCGTGGAGCGAACCCGAGCGGCGCCGGGCGCGCGTCTTCTGCGACGTGTTTGGCGCGGACGGCAAGCCGTTCGACAGCGACCCGCGCGGCGCCCTCAAGCGAATGCTCGCCAAGGCACGCGCGCGCGGCTGGGAATTCAACACCGGTCCGGAACTCGAGTTCTTCCTGTTCCGCCGCAACGGTGGCGATATCCACCCGGTCCCCTACGATACGGGTTCGTATTTCGACTTCTCGGCGCGGGACGAGGCCCAGCGCGTGCGCAACCAGATCATCAGCAACCTGATCGCGATGGGCCTGAACGTTGAGATGGGGCACCACGAAGTGGCTCTCGGCCAGCACGAGATCGATTTCCAGTACGCGGATGCGCTATCCACCGCCGACAACGCGGTGGCCTTCAAGTACACGGTCAAGGCGGTGGCCAACATGCACGACTTGACGGCCACCTTCATGCCCAAGCCGGTGTTCGGCATCAACGGATCGGGAATGCACACCCACATGAGCTTGTTCGAACCGTCGCGCGGCGGTAAGCGCGTGAATCTCTTCTACAACCCTAAGGACGAGTTCCTGCTTTCGCCGCTGGCTTATTCCTTCATGGCCGGGCTGATCGAGCATGCCCGGGCGCTAGCGGCGATCGTCGCGCCCTCGGTCAACTCCTACAAGCGCATCGTCCCCGGCTACGAGGCCCCGGTGTTCGTTTGCTGGGCGCAGATCAACCGCTCCGCCCTCATCCGCATCCCGCGCACGACGCCGGGTAAAACCACCGGCACGCGCATCGAGCTGCGCTTCCCCGACCCCTCCTGCAACCCGTACCTGGCTTTCGCCGCCATGCTGGCGGCGGGCATGGACGGAGTGGACCGCAAGCTCAAGCCCCCGGCACACGTCAACAATGTAGACGTGTATCACCTGAAGACGGAGGACGTGGCGGCGCGCGGCATCCCTGTACTTCCGGGATCGCTGCTGGAGGCGCTGGATGCGCTGGCCAAGGACGAAGTGCTCAAGAGCGCGCTCGGCAGCAATCTGTATGCCGCCTTCGACCGCGCCAAGCGTGAGGAGTGGGACGACTACCGCATCCATGTGACCGATTGGGAAATCGCGCGGTACCTCGAGAACGCCTAGGCGCCCTTCGTGGCAATGACTACAGCCCCCGCCTTTCGGCGGGGGCTGTCTTGATTTGGTTACCAAGTAGCCAGACTTACGAGCCGGGGTCAGCGCAGACGGCATCTGGCATGCGACGGTCTTCATGTGCCTCCTCCAAGCAGCGGGAGGAGGCGCGATGAGACATGCGGCATCGGTCTACCCAAGTCTTCTGCTCTGCGGCGCGGCCGAGCAGCCGGCTCACAGATGATGCTGGGCCTCAACCTCCTTGGGTATCTCTAGATATGGCGCCAGGATTGAGGGTGCATCTGGATGATCCACATGCAATGCATGGTCATAATCGCCGGCTTGGACCGGTTGCTCATAGCGGACTGGGCGCCGGATTCCAAACGCCTCCCAGAAGCGTGCGACGAGAACAAGAAGCTCGTAGCGGTATTCCTGCATCTTCAGCGACTGCCACTCGACGATCGAGGCCATTGCCCCTTGGACGCGCGCCTTGTCACGGACGATACGGTAGATTTGCCCCGTAGTGCGGTAGCCCATCGGCGAGAGCAGCACGAGATGGGCCGAGATGAACAAGGTGGCGAAGGTGATCAACCGAATCCAGCCGCCTTCCTCCCACTTGCCGGTGAGCTGACCGATGAAGATCACGCCGGATAGGACCGCGCACGCCGATGCGAGCAGCACCCCCCACCGCCTTGCACGCCCGGTGGTGTGTTGCAGCAGGTGGCGCCGGATGGCCAGACCCATGATGCTGATTGGCAGGAAGACCCCCACGCCATAGAACGGTGCGGCCACACTGGTGCGGCCTTTGACCAGGAACATGACCACGACCGCGACGATGAACGTGATCGTCGTAGAGCGCGTGAACGTGCCGTTCGGGTGCCGGTAGACAACGAACTCCGGTATCTCGCCGATGGCCACGTCGCGCCACTCGGTGGCCTGGGCATCCTGCAGGGCAGTCATCGAGGCGGCCGCCAGCAGCATCACGCCCAGGATCTGATAGGCCCAGAACAACACCGACCCCCCGGGCACCTGGGCGAACCCGATGTGGGCCAGATTACCCACCAGGGTTCGCCCCAGGGTGCCGTCATAGACGTCGAAGCGGATGGCGAAGATCGTCAGGAACAAAGTCGTCAATCCGCCATAGAACAGGAAAGATGTCTGCACGAAGCGTCCGATGCCGGCCTTCCCGCTGTAGAAGGTCCACAGCCGGCGCAGGCGCGGCAGCCGCTGCTTGCCCCATTTGACCAGGCTGACGTCCTCGTTGATCACGAACTGGATGCCGTTCGACATCGCTTCCAGGCCGGTCAGGGCGACCATGCCCTTCATCGAGGCGGTGAGTAAATGGAGCAAGGCTCGGCCGAAGGAGGCGGGCAGCGGCGCTTCGCTGGGCGGCACGGGCGGCACACCTCGGGTGTGGGCCACGATCAGCCCGATTGCCATGGTGATTGTGAGCAACACGAAGGCTGCCAACAGGGTGGTCACCACCTTGGCTGACTCACCGCGGCCGCGAATGGTGAGGTACCAGGTCACCGCCGCCAGTGCGGCGCCGATCAAGAAATGCCAGATCCAGCTCTCCCCGTAGGCTCCGATGATGGACAACAGTTGGTCGCCACCCGAGAGGGCCGATACCACGATGGTAAAGACGTAATCCTCGATCAGCGTGACCGCGACGATCAGGCTCAGGGTCGGGGCAAGGTAGCGCATGGAGGCGGTGTAGGACCCGCCCCCTTCGTTGAAGATTCCCAGCGAATACATGTACAACACGCCGAAGGCGAAGTTGGCCAGGGCGATGACCACGACCGCGATGTAGCCGTAGCGTTCGAGCCCGTAGGGGTGGAGCGCGGTCATCATCTCCCCCGTGGCATAGAAGTACGAAGTGAAGTAATCCACTCCGAACAGAGCCAGCGCGGCAACCATGCCGACCTGGCCGGCGCCGTGCACGTGGGCATGCTCCTTGTTTTCACGAGGGGCGAGCTTGTACGATATGACCAGAATAAGGATCAGCAACACTACTGAGAGCATGTCCGGTTCATTCCGTCTTGGAGCCCGACCCGCACAGGTTTTGCGCCCCGCCCCCGAAGGCCAGGTCGAGTCTGCGCAGCTGGCCGAGCAGGTGCTCGCGGGTCGTGGCGCTCATCCCGTTCTCCCGGTTTGCCTTCTCGCTCTCGAGGCGAGCCGCGATGACCACGAACGCTGGCACGAAGGGCACCCGCCCGCGAGGGATGACCTGCAACTCGCGCCAGCGGATCTCCATGGCCTGATCGTCGAAGTACGGCAAGGTGAGGCTGAGCCCGCGGTTGAGCTGGCCGGCTCTGGCCCAACGTTTCGTCTTGCCGATGATTTCATCCAGCTCGATCTCCGCCAGTGATTGGCCCACGCGCGTCCGGTCTGCTTGGGCAATACCCGTCCGCTCCTCCTCAAAGAGCCTTGCCACGAAGGTCGGCTGGGTGATCTTGTCGTCTGTCGTCATGCTGGCTCATTCCATGGGGCGGGTGGCGCGGTCTGATGCCTGATGTTCGATCCGTCGCAACAAGCCTCGTCAATCCGGCACCCGGGACTTGTCGCACAGGCGAAGCCGAATCCCCGCCCCGATCTGCTCACGTGCCTCTCGTGAGCCAGTCTACAACTGTGAAATAAGGCACACACAAAGATGTGGGGCAGTTACATAAGGAACAAATAAAAACGCCCCTTTCGGGGCGCCCAAAGTGACCGCAGGGGTTCATGAGACGGCGGTCGCCGGCTAGTCATCAAGATCGAAGCGGTATCCAACACCCGGTTCGGTTCGCAGGTATTTCGGTTCCTCGGGGTTGTCTTCGAGTTTCAATCGCAATTGGCGGATGAAAACGCGCAGGTATTCCACGTGATCGGCGTCGGCCGGACCCCAGACAGAGGTCAAGAGCGACCGGTGGGTGAGCACGCGGCCCGCATTGGCAATGAGGTAGGCCAGCAACTTGTATTCGGTCCCGGTCAGCTTGACTTCGACACCCCCCTTGAGCACCTTGTACTGCGAAAGGTCGATCTCGAGCGATCCGGCCTTGACAATGACCTGGGCGGCGCCTTGGGTGCGAGCAGCGTGGCGCAACCCGACGCGGATGCGTGCCAGTAGCTCCTCGATACCGAACGGTTTCGTCAGGTAGTCATCGGCACCCCGGTCGAGCGCACGGACTTTGGCGCCCTCATCGTCGCGGACCGACAGCACGATGATCGGAACCTGGGTCCACGCGCGGAGCCGGGCGCATACTTCAAAGCCGTCGATATCGGGGAGCGTCAGGTCCAGAATGACCAGATCGGGGGGCTGGGCTGCGGCTAGCGCTAGGCCCTCCTCTCCGCGGCTCGCTGTGGAGACGCGAAACTGCCGGGCACCGAGGATGGTGCGCAGCGCCCGTAAGATCTGCGGCTCGTCGTCAATCACCAGGACGTGAGGATGTTGGTTCATGGCTTTCCATCTCTCGAGGCCGCGCGCCTTCCCACGTCAATGGCAACAGGAATTTGAAGGCCACACCTGGGGAGAGGTTCTCGACCCAGATCCGCCCGCCGTGGGCTTCGACGATTCCCTTACATATCGAGAGCCCCAATCCGGTCCCCGCAACCTGATCCTGGGCGGTGAAGCGGAAGAACTTATCGAAGATCCGCTCCAAGTACATTTCGGGGATCGCCGGGCCTTGGTTGTGGACCTCGACCCTCAGCCACGGGGTATGCTCGCGTGCCACGATACGGACCGTGGTCCCAGGCGGCGAGTACTTGATGCTATTGCTCAGCAAGTTGCGGAAGACCTGCTCGATCTCCACCCAGTCGACTGGAACGAGCGGCAAGTCGGCGGGCAGTTCCGCCACGACATGGTGCTGAGCCAGCGCCGACCGCATGCGGCCCAGCACCGACTGCAGGATTTCACCCAGATCGTTCCATTGTCGTTGGGGCTTGAGCGAGCCGGCCTCGATACGCGACATATCCAGCAGGTTGCCGACCAGTTCGTTGAGATGGTCGGTCTCTTCCTCGACCGCCTGTAGAAGTTGCTCGCGCGCCTCCGACTCCCAGGGGACCAGGGCCGTGCGCAGGCTAGTCACCGAGGCCTTGATCGTGGCCAACGGCGACCGAAGCTCGTGGGAGACTGAGGAAAGAATCGCCGCCTTGAGGGCATCGCTCTGAACCAGCGCTCGGGCGCGGCTCTTGGCTTCTGCCAGGCCCACCCGCTCCACGGCCAGCGCGGCCTCGCGGCTGAATGTGCCAAGGAGCCGTAATTCGTCTGAAGTGAGACCGCCCGCTGCTCGCCAGATGGCGATTTCTCCCATCATCCCTCGCATGCCAAGAATGGGGAGTGCGATGGTCGGCCTCGATTCCGGTGATGCGCGGTGCGAAGGTGACGCGACGACTTCCACTGGACCGCCCGCTTCGGCTTGCAGGCTGACCTGCACCTCGTTCCCTCGGAATGTCGCACGCACATGTTCCGCCAATGCCTGGAGAATGGTCGTGTCATCGTGCATCCCGGCCAGGGCGGCGGTCAGCTCGTGCAAGTGCACCGCCTCATGCTCGCGGGCTTGGGCGCGCGCCAGATTGGATTCGGCGCGGCCGACCAGCCGGCTCATCGTGACCGCCACGACGAGAAAAACGACCAGCGCGAGGAGGTCCTCCGCATGCAGCACGTGCAGCGTGAAGAAGGGTGGCAAGAAGAAGTAGTTGAAGGCGACAAATGCTCCCAGGGCAGCGACCAGACCCGGGACCAATCCCCAAGCGGCCGTGCTCAAGCCTACGGGGAGCAGATAGAGAAGCGCCACAGTTGGGGTCGTGACCCAGTTGCGGACCAGCAGCATCAGTCCGCTCGCCAAGACAACCATCAACGCGGCGAGAATGGATCGAACGGTGATGTGCACGAGAGGCCGCTGCATTTTGCCCTTCGCCGTGACGGGTGGTCTCTCATCGGGGCAGGTTCCGGCTCGAGCGACTCAGCTCGCCGGTGTCATGTCCGTGCGTCTTGCAGGCGGCAGGCCGAAGGGATGCGTGACGGTGGACTCGAGCAGATGCAGCCGACCCTAACGCGAATCTGCTCACCCCGTGCATTCCATCCAAGCGCGGCTCAAGAACCCGGGCCCATGCCCACCGCATGCCACGCCCAGAATAGCGGGGCGGCGCCACGGCCGGCCGAACAGCTTACGGGCAGGCCTGGAAGGTCACATCGGTGAAGACCCGTCCGCGGATGAGCTTGTTTTGTTTGTCGGTGACCACGAATTGGTAGTACAGCCACGCATTGCCGAAGCTGCCGTAGGTCGGTATGTCGGACGAATGGTAGGTGCGCTTGAACTCGCCTCCCGAACGCGGATTCAGCGCGGTCCCTTCGTCCCAGTCGGTCTTGGAGGCTGTCGTTTTATCTTGTGTTCGCAGGAAGAGGACCACGTTCTTCACCTGGTCCGGGTTGGTGACAGTAATGCTGAATGTGATCTCCTTCGGTTCGCACGCACCGGCGCCCTTGTACAGCGTCATGGTCGAGACGACCGGCGCAGCCATCGTGATCACGTCCGTCGTCGGGCTGGGCACAGCCGAGGGCGTCAAGGTGGGCGCGGCTGTGGGCGCGGCTGTGGGCGGCGGTGGCAGCGTGGGCTGTTCGACCGTCGCAACAGGCTGAGTCGGAGGCTCGACTTGTTGGGTGGGAAGCAGCACTACCGGCTGGGTCGGCGCCGGCCCGGCCGGTGGGCCGACGAGCCCGGGCACGTTGCAGGCAATTGCGGTGGCGATCAGAATGCTCCACACGAGAAGCAGTGCTTTCGGCGTTTGGCGAGCTGTCATCGTTTCATCCCTCACGGTTTGCCCAATTGAATTCAAAAGGACCTTCTGGACGGCTATTCTAACTTGCATTTCGTCTTCTGACGAACGGGAAGAGCCCCAGGCAGATGCGCTCCGGGCCAACCGCTTGCCAAATACCATTTCGCAAGGATAATAGATGAGGACGTTGGCGCGGGCGGCCCGACCCGCGAGAGGACCGAGGGAGGCACCATGGATCTTGAAGCGTTGCCCCGTGAGGACTTGATCAGCCTGGTGAGGATCTACTCCCGCAATTGGCTGGCCCACGACGGGTGTTGGTTCCTGGCGGCCGAAGAGCGTCACGGGCTGAAGGAAGCCATGGAGCTCGACCGGGCCGCCTGGGCACGTTTCGCGCCGGCCGAGGCGCGGCGGATCATGGAGGCCTTTCGCATCCCGCACGGCGGAGGGCTGTGGTCACTCGGCCGCGCACTTGAGTACCGGCTGTATGCCACAATCAACCGCCAGGAATGCCAGGCGGTGGATGACCACTTGATGCGTTTTCGCATGCTCGAATGTCGGGTACAGGCCACCCGCCAACAGAAGGGTTTGCCGGCCTTCCCCTGCCGCGGGGTCGGGCTCGTGGAGTACAGCGAGTTCGCGCGAGCCGTCGACCCGCGCATCGAGACACGCTGCCTGCACGCTCCGCCCGACCCGGTCTCGACCTCATACTGCGAGTGGGAATTCGCGCTCCCGCAATAGCCTCGGATATCGCGGTCGGCCGGACCGTATTCATGGAGGCTGCCCCGCTGGGGGC
>MGOA01000043.1 GCA_001796965.1 Chloroflexi bacterium RBG_16_64_43 | reverse complement strand
CCCTCAACTGTGCTATCATCCTGACCAGTCTCTCCCGAATTCGACGAGGTGTGCGTGATGAAGATTGCACTCGACGCCATGGGCTCCGACCGCCATCCTCGCCCGGATGTGGAGGGCGGGCTGGCAGCCGCGCGCGAATACGGCGTGGAGGTCCTGCTCGTGGGCAATGAAAGTGCTCTGGGGCCGGTGCTCGAGGAGTTGCACCCCGGGTCGGCGTCCGTTCGCATCGTGCATGCGCCGGATGCCTTGACCATGGAAGACAAAGGGCTGGCGTTAGCGCTCAAGGCCAAGCGCAAGGAGGCGCGCAACTCGATGGCCGTGGGCATCGACTTGGTGCGCTCGGGCGAGGCCCAGGCCTTCGTCACTGCGGGCAACACCGGCGCTGCAGCGGCCGTGGCCTACTTCCGCATGGGGACCCTGCCCGGCGTGGAACGCCCCGCCCTGGCCCCGGTCTTCCCAACCAAGCGGGGCAGTTGTGTTGTGCTGGATATCGGCGCCAACCCGGACTGCAAGCCGGAAAACCTGGTGCAGTTTGCCATCATGGGCGTCATCTACGCCGAACGCGTGCGCGGGGTGCCTCAGCCGCGAGTCGGCCTGCTGTCCAACGGCGAAGAGGCGGGCAAGGGTAACCAGCTGATCAAGGACACCTACCCGCTACTGGCGGCCTCTGGGCTGAATTTCGTCGGCAACCTCGAGCCCAAAGAGCTCATCGCCGGCGAGGCGGACGTTGTGGTGACCGACGGTTTCTCCGGCAACATCCTGCTCAAATCCTCCGAAGCGGTAGCGAAGCTCATCCTCGAACTCATGCGTGAGCGCATTCAAGCGGCCCCGCCGTGGGTCAAGCTGGGCGGGCTGCTGGTCAAACCGACCGTGAGCGGAATACGCAAGATGCTCGATCCGACCGAGGAAGGCGCTGCGCCCCTGTTGGGCGTGGACGGGCTGGTATTCATCGGCCACGGGCGTTCCGACGCATACGCGATCAAGAATGCGGTGCGCGTGGCACGTTTGGCCGTCGAGGCGGGCGTGCTCGAGGCGCTGCGCCGCGGCATCGCGGCCGCGGCCTCCGCCGCATGAGGCGCGCGATGCCAGATCACTCCTCCACCACGCGAGTTGTCATCACCGGCCTGGGGGCCATCACCGCCCTCGGGTTGGACGTACCCCAACTCTGGGAGGGGCTGCTTGCCGGGCGGTCCGGCATTGGCCGCATCACCCAGTTCGATGCCAGCGGGCTGCCCTGCCAGATCGCCGGCGAGATCAAAGGCTTCGATCCGAGCGCCTCTATCGAGCCGAAGGAAGCCAGGCGGATGGCGCGCGTCTCGCAGATCGCTGTGGCCTCGGCGCAGCAGGCGCTGCGCGATGCCGGAGTGACCTGGCCGCTCGACCAGGGTGAACGCACCGGCGTGATCTACGGCACCGCCGTCGGGGGCCTGGACCGCATCGACGATGAAATCCAGGTGCTGCGTACGCGCGGGCTCGGGCGAGTCAGCCCGTTCGCGGGGCCATCCGGCCTGCCCAATATGCCGGCTTTCCACATTTCCGAGATGGTTGGCGCGCTGGGGCCGAACGCCACGATCACCACGGCCTGCGCCACGGGCACACAGACCGTGGGCGAGGGGTTCGAGTGGATCCGCCGCGGGCGGGCAGATCGGGTCCTGGCCGGTGGCGCGGACGCCTTCGTTCGCGATTTTGCCATTGCCGGCTTCTGCGCGATGCGCGCGCTGCCCGTCCACTACAACGACACTCCCGAACTTGCTTCGCGGCCCTTCGATAAGGATCGCGAAGGGTTCGTCTTCTCGGAGGGCGCCGCGACCCTGGTGCTCGAGCGCCTGGACCACGCGCTCGCGCGCGGCGTGCGCATCTATGCCGAGATCGTCGGCCATGCCTCGTCGTCCGACGCCTACCACCTGGCCATCCCGCGGCCGGATGCGGCCGGCGCGATCCGCACCATGCGCTGGGCGCTCGAAGATGCGGGCGTACCGCTTGAGGCGGTGGATTACATCAACGCCCACGGCACCTCCACCGAGGCCAATGACCAGACCGAGACCCTGGCCATCAAGACTCTCTTCGGCGAACATGCCTACCGTCTGGCGGTCAGCTCGACCAAATCGATGATTGGCCACGCCATGGGCGCGGCGGGAGCGATAGAAGCGCTGGTCTGCACGCTCACCCTGCACACCGGTCACATCCATCCCACCATCAACTACACCACGCCCGACCCGCAATGCGACCTGGATGTCGTACCTAACCGCGCACGGGAGGCCGCCCCGCGGGTGGTGATGTCGAACTCGTTCGGCCTGGGCGGGCAGAATGCATGCCTCGTCCTGCGCCGCTGGGAGCCCACATGAAACTCGTCACCAACGCACCCCTCATCAAACGCAATGCGCGCATCGGCGTGGTCGCTCACCTGAGCGGGCTGGCGGTGCTGATCGCCGGGATGGTGGTCACGTTTCTCATGCCCGCGCGCAGCGACCTCTCCTTGTTGGCCCTCATGACCGGGTTTGTGCTGGCTAATGTGGGCATCTTCTTCACCAACCGCTGGGGCCGCCGCCCGCGGCCCGACGAGGCGCTCGACGCCGCACTCAAGGGCCTCGACGACCAATACCTGCTGGTCCACTATCGCCTGGGGACGGCGCATGCGCTCATCGGTCCCTCCGGGCTCGTGGCGCTGGTGCCCAAGTTCCAGAGCGGCCAAATCCGCTACGAAGGCAACAAGTGGCGCCACGCCGGAGTGACCTGGATGCGCCGCTTCTTCGCTCAGGAATCGCTCGGCAACCCGTCCCTTGAAGCCGAGGCGGAAGCGGCCGGACTATCCGGCAAGTTGCGCAAGATCCTTCCCGGCGAGGAGCTCCCGCCGATAAAGTCGGTCATTGTCTTCACCGCCGCCGAGGCAAAGGTCGAGGCGGAGGGCTCACCCACTCCGGCCATGCACGCCGAGAAGCTCAAGGAGTTCGTGCGGCGCATGCCGCGAGCGGCCACCCTGCGTGCGGAGCAAGTCGCCAGAGTATTGGACGCGATTGGCGGATAACCTCTGCACCGACGATCCATGGACCCAATCCTGAAGAGGGCATAACATGCATTACGCATGCCCGCGCCAGTGGGCCCTGCGCTTGAATTGCCGCGCACGCTCGACAACACGAAACAGCGCACCCTCGCGGGTGCGCTGTTTCGTGTGTTGAGAGGTTGTCATTCCGAGGAGTCGCCGCCCGGACCGGCTCTTGCTTACAGGCTCAGCTTGCGACCCATTGGCCACACACCCTCGGCGTCGAACGTGCGCGGGGTTCCCTGCGAGTGCCGTTCGTAACTCGGCAATCGTAAGGCATGCTATGCCCTCTCCGCATCCGAGTCGCAGTGGTCAGGGCATCTCAGCCGACTTGAACGCGCGTAGCGTCAGGCTAAAGAGTTCAACCTCTCCATCGCGGTGCCATGCCTCGCGCGAGCTCACCTCGATCGGCGTAAACCCGGCCTCGCGAATGGCCCCCAAGTATGCCTCCTCGGTCAGCGCACCCGAAACGCAACCCGCCCAACTGGCCAAGTCCCGCCGCTGCGCTTCGGGCAGCGGTCGATCGGAGACAATATCCGAGAGCGAGAGCCACCCGCCCGGGCGCAGCACGCGGAAGGCTTCGCGGAAGACCGCCGCCTTGTCGGGCGCCAAGTTGATCACGCAGTTGGAGAGGATCACATCCACCGACTGTGGCTCGACTGGCAGGGCTTCAATGAAGCCTTGACGGAACTCGACGAGTTGGTCGAGACCCAGCCGTTGGGCATTGGTGCGCGCGAGTTCAAGCATCTCCGGCGTCATATCCACGCCGATGACGTGCCCCGCAGCGCCCCCGGCGGGCGCAACCGCACGCGCGGCGAGGAAGGCATCGTAACCCCCGCCACTTCCCAGGTCGAGCACCACCTGCCCCGGGCGCAACGCAGCAATAGCGGTGGGGCTCCCACATCCCCAGGACGCCAAGACGGGAGCCGCCTCGCCCTGGGCGAGGTTGGCTTCGCTTGTCATGGCCCCCGCCCCACAGCAGGCGTTGCCCGCACTCCCCGCTCCGCAGCCGCAGCCGCTTCCAGCGCTTACTTCCGCCGCCTCGCGCGCGCTGCGGGCATAATGCTCGCGTACCGCTGCGTGAGTGGCCTCGCCCTCTTTCTCAACTATCTGACTCATCTCGTGACCTCCACAATCGATTTCGCCGCTAGACGCGGCGGACAACAGATTCGCGACCAGCTCTTGGACAGGTTCTGCATCTCATCGGCGAACCACGCCATGGCTTCCGGATCGAGGCAGTAGCAGGTGGCCGGACCTTCCACCTCGCCGGTCACCCAGCCCGCCTGGCGCAGCACCTTGAGGTGTTGGCTGACCGTGGACTGCGCCAACCCGCTGAACTGCACCAAGTCGCCGGTAATGCATTGCGGGTTGGCGACCAGGTAGCGCAGCAGGCGCAGCCGCAGAGGGTTTCCCAGCGCACGCGCCATGCGCACCAGCCGTGCCTCATCCGATTTCAACTGCACGTCCTTCATTGGCCTCGCCTCTATATCGTAATTATACGATATACTGCATGAAAGTCAAGGGGCCGCGCGGCCCCTTGACCGTGCTTTCCAATCTGACCTACTTCTTAAGATACTCTTCCAACGCGGACTTCGAGATGCGATAGGAGGCGCCGATCTTCTTGGCCTTGAGCTCGCCGCCGGTGATGAGAGCCAGAATGTCCTCCTCGCCGACTTTGAGCGCAGCGGCAGCATCCGAGACGGTCATCACATCCGGCAGGGCACCGGCCGCGGCACCGGCCGCACCGGCCGCCCCACCTTGCAGCGCCTGGCCCATTACCTGGCCGATCGACAGGCCGGCTCCGATGCCGGCCGTAAGCCCGGCCCCACCCTGCGGGTTGCGAGCGGCTTCGCGCATCGCATCCGCCGCCTGCAACTGGGTATAGGTGCCCATGTCGAGCATGCCCATCGCGCGCAGCTCTTCGGCGCTCTTTTCGGAGGGCTTGAGATTCTCGATGTAGAAGGTCTTCAGCGTCAGGC
>MGOA01000042.1 GCA_001796965.1 Chloroflexi bacterium RBG_16_64_43 | reverse complement strand
TGCCGCCAGTCTGCGCCTAAGCGTCAGGGCCACGGATGTCTTCTATCAGTGACTCAAGCCAGCCACACTTTGCACAGGAGTAAGCGACCGATGCAGATGATCATCGACTTTCCAGGTGGTTCTCGGGTCGACGCTCACTTCGGGGCCTACACCGTCCCCACGGATCAGCCGCCGCCGGGCGGCGGCGCGGCATCGGCGCCCACGCCCTTCGCCACATTCCTGGCCTCCGTCGGCACCTGCGCCGGAATCTATGTGCTTGGATTCTGCCGCCAGCGCAATGTGCCCACCGAGGGCATGCGCATCCTTCAAGAACCTGTCTACGACCCGCAGACCGGCATGGTCACCTCCATCCGTCTCGACATTCAACTGCCCAAAGACTTCCCCGAAAGATACCGGTCGGCCGTTGTGCGCGCGGCCGAGCAATGCTTGGTGAAGAAGCATTTCGAAGCGCCGCCGAATTTCGAAATCGCCACCTCGACCGTGGCCGGGTAAGCGTTTGCGCCGGTGAACGAAGGCGCGCCCGATGGTGAAGAAGCCCATGTACATCTCGGCGCGCAGCCAGGGCGGAAGCCTCGGGCCTCGTTAGTCCGGGTGTTGGGCCTCGGCCAGCGAGCGGACGTCTTCCCAGGCCAGCACCCGACACCTGCGCCACAAAGCCTCGTCGCGGATTCGGCCGACGAACTCCAGCCACGTCATCTGCAGGGCAGGCCAGCGGGTGCGGGGAATGATCGCCCACACGTGCAAAGTGCTCGCCTGGTGCTGCGCAAGCCAACGCCCGAGCAACAGGGTGCGCGCAAGTTGATAGTGCGTCGCGCAAGGCGGCGCAGCGCCCTCCGGCATCGGACGGTCTCCAAAATCCAGCACGGCCGAGAAGCGGCTCGGTTCCACCTCCCAATAGCGGCAAGGCGCCGTCCCGCCGCCCGGGCCGGGGCTGATCTCCGGGCAGCGGCCTCGGGCGAAGCGCCCGCAGCGTCCGAAGCTGCCGAGGTGCTTGGCCTCCACCAGCACCAGGTTGCGAGCGCCGGCCAGGAAGAGGTCGACCTGTGTTGCATGGCCTTTCCCGTCGACTTCGGCCAGTGCTCGATCCAGGTCGGGCAGCCGCTCGCCGGTGAGCGCGTGGCCCCAGAAGAACGGACTCAGCGCATCCTCCTGAGGTTCGAGGACTGGGCTGCCCCACAGGGGCTGCAGGCCGAGGAGCTGTGCCAGGGAAAGGCTCGGCCGTGCCAGCGGGTAGATCAGATTCCACAGCAGGGCGTTCTCGGAAGCAGGTCGGCGCAGATTATCAAGCACGCTCTCAGGCAGCGCGGCGAAGACCGGCTCCATGGTTCCGTTGAGAATCCGGGCCATGCGTCGCGCATGCTTGGGCATCGTCCGCTCGATTCTAATTGCAGGCGCCGGCGCAGCCTCGTGTGCCATCCGGGTTCGAGGGCCTTCGAGGTTGCCATCTTGGGCCGGTCGGGCCAGCGTAACCCGAATCGCGGTCCGCCGCATCCCCTGCCATCCCTCGCTGGTCCGCATTGACACCCAGCGGGCCGGCCGATATTATCGCCGCATGCCTACTCGCTTGTGGCGCACGGCCTCCCGCGCATTCACCCTTGGGGGCGTGCTGGCCGTGCTGGCTGTATTGGCCGGCGGCGCGACATGGTTCCCGCGTTCAATCCCCGATCGTGCCGCGTTCCTGGTTGCCGGCAGTCAATTCGATTTCTCGCGTTGGACGCTGAAGGCCGTTGGCCTCAAGTTCTCCCAAGCGGCGCTCGCCTCGCAGGATTATCTTCCCGCGGCCGCACGCACGCAGCTGGTCGAGGAATACATCACCTTGGAGGGGGATGCCGAGCGACTACAGGAGTCCGTGCGCGATATCTTCGCCGACCCGGCCGTGGCCGAGCCGTTGACCGCAAGCGTCGCGCAACGCGAAGACCTCTCCCGGGTAATGGCGAGGCAGACCGCACTCCGCTCGCACGCGGAGGCCATCCTAGAGGAACAGGTGGCCTCGCTCATCGCCGAGGAGGGGTTCGCCTTGGGCGGCCAGGTCCTGCCGCCGGTGTCATTCCATTTCAGCGCCATACCGCTCGCCCTGATCCTCTCGCCGCGTGACGTGATTCGCCAAGAAGCCAGCATCCAGATGGACCCGGACCTGACGCTCGAGCTGCAAATCGCCCTCGAGCAGAAAGTCGAACCCCGGTTGGGCCGCTCCGCGCTGGTCGTCCCGCTCGGCGGGATCGGCACCTATCCGACGATGATTCAGGAAACGACGAGCCTCAATTGGATTGCTGACACGATCGCCCACGAGTGGACCCACAACTACCTGTCCTTTCGCCCATTGGGCGCCAATTACGACCTCACCCCGGAAGCTCGGACCATGAACGAGACCGTGGCGTCGATCGTGGGGCGCGAGATCGGCGCGCGGGTGATCGCCCGCTTCTACCCGGATCGGGTTCCTCCTCCGCCGCCGCCGGCCGCTGCGCCGGGAATCATTCCTGCGCCCGCACCGGTGTTCGACTTTCGTGCAGCGATGCGAGAAACACGCGTGACCGTGGACCGCATGCTCCAGGAGGGCCAGGTGACGCAGGCCGAGAGCTACATGGAAGACCGGCGGCGCATGTTCGTTGAACACGGATACACAATCCGTCGGCTGAACCAGGCCTACTTCGCATTCTATGGCGCGTATGCCGACCAACCCGGCGAACGCGGTGAAGATCCCGTCGGCCCAGCCGTTGAGCAGATGCGCGCCACCAGCTCAAGCCTGGGCGGATTTCTTCGCTCAATGGCCGGGATGACAAGCTATGCCGAGTTGCGTGAGCAACTCTCCCGGGAGCACGCCTCGGCCCGTTAGCCCCTGGCCGCGCTTCCCCCAGCAGCGGGCCGTGACCTCCATCGTGATTCGCGGGTCGGTCCCTTTGCCGCGCTATACTATGGACAGAGGCCGCAATGGACCTGGTCTTCTACCCTGGCACTCGACCGACCCAGCCCGAACCCTTGGCGATCTTCTTGCCGCCGTTTTCGCACGGCGTAGCAGGCGAATTCCTGCGCCGGTACGCCGGCGAGCGGCGCATTGTGGTCGATCCCTTCGGGCAATCGCCCGCTTTGGCAATTGAGCTTGCCCGCGAGGGAGCTTGCTTGCTTGTAGGCTGCCTCAACCCCATCGTGCGCTCGCTCATCCAACTCCAGGCACAACCTCCATCGCCGGAAGTCATGCGCGGCACGTTGGCCAAGCTGGCCTCGGCCCGCCGCGCCAGCTCTGGTTCGCCGGGCGCATCTCGCTCGCCGCTGTCCGGCGCCCGGCCCACGGAGCGACTCGAAGATCATCTGCGCGAGTTGTACCTGGTGACGTGCAGTGCCTGTCACAAGCCGACAGAGGCGGAGGCGTTCGTTTGGAGCCGCGAGACCGGGCGAGAGGCAGGTTCGCCCGAGGCCGCCAATCGCGACCGGTTGCTTTCGCGCATCTACACCTGCAGCCAATGCGGCCACGAAGCGGAAGAACCGGCCACGCCGGAAGATGAAGAGGTAGTCCGCCCCTACCTGGGCCGCGGCATCTATTACCACCTGGCGCTGGAACGCCTGGCTCCGCCCGGAAGCGCAGACCGAGTCCACGCTGAAGAGGCGCTCGAGGTGTACCCGCTTCGCGCGTTGTATGCCTTGTTCTCTGTCCTCGTGCGGGTGGAGAGCCTCGATCTGAGTGAGGACGAGCGGCGCGCGGCCGAGGCGCTGCTGATTACGGCTTTGGATGAGGCGCACATCCTGCGCGGCTACGCGCCGCACACTCGCCAGCGCCCACGCTCGCTGCAAGCGCCGGCTCGCTACAAGGAAGTCAATGTTTGGCTGACGCTGCAGCGGGCGGCGACGGCGTGGAGCGCAGAGCGCACGCCGGTGGCGGTACGCGGGTGGCACCCGGGCGATGCGCTCGAGCCACACACGATCAGCCTGTTCGCCGGATCGGCCCGCGAGCTGGCCAGCGAACTCGACCCGGTGGAGGCCGAATGTGTCATCACGGCCTTGCCTCGCCCCAATCAGGCGTTGTGGACTCTCTCGGCGGCCTGGGCCGGCTGGCTGTGGGGGGCGGCGGCGGTGGCGCCCCTGCGCGGAGTCTTACATCGCCGGCGATACGACTGGGCCTGGCACGCCAATGCCCTGCTGACCTCCGCCGAGAGCCTTTCGCCCCACCTGGCTTCGGGAGTCCCCGTCGTCGGGTTGCTGGGGGAATCGGAGCCGGGCTTCCTGGCAGCCGCCTTGTGGTCGTTCGACCGCGCCGGCTTCCAACTCGAGGGCCGCGCCCTGCGCGCAGATACCGATACGGCTCAACTCGTGTGGCGGGCCGCCGGCCGACGAGAACTGCTTGGCCCGGCACCGCAATTGTCCGGCCTTGACGCGGCGCGTCAGGTTGCCCAGCAGGCTGCCTACCAGGTCATCCTCGACCGCTCGGAACCCACAGCCTGGGAGATCCTTCACGCGGCAGCTTGGTCGCAGGTCGCCTTGGGGCATCTGCTCCCCTCGCCCTCCGGCGAGGCTGAATCCGAATTCACCCACTGCCAGGCCGCGGTGAATGAGGCCGCCGAGGCCCACCCCCAGGTGGCGGCCGCCAAAGGGGAGGAGAGCGACCTGGGTTCCACTTGGTGGATGCACGACCCGCAGGCCGCCTCCATCCCGCTGGCCGATCGGGTCGAGGCAGAAATCGCGCGCTTGCTGGCCGAGCAAGGACCTTCCACGCATGAGACGTTCGACCGCCTGGTGTGCGAGACCTTTCCCGGCCTGCTCACGCCCGAGACGCGCCTGGTGCGAGCCTGCCTGCGATCGTACGGGCAGGAGGACGAATCGCAGCTGTATTGGAGCCTGCGCCCCGAGGATCTGGCCGAGCGTCGCGCGGCCGATCTCGAATCGGTGCGCTCAGCGCTCATCCGTTTGGGCGAGCGTTTTGGTTTCCGCCTAACGGGGGTTAACCCCCTCGAATTCCACGAGGGCGACGATGCGCCGGCGATTCGTTTCTTCCTGATTACCTCCGCTGCATTCGGGCGCTACCTGCTCGACCCGCGCCTTGATCCTTCCCACGCCTGGGTGGTTCTGCCGGGCGGGCGCGTCTCTCTAGTGGAGTACAAGATGCGCCGCAATTGGCTGCTGCGGCAAGCTGTGGAAAACGGGTGGCGTTTCCTCAAGTTCCGCCACGTCCGGCGCATGCTGGATGACGCGCTGCTCACGCGCGAATCGCTTGAAGAGCGTCTCGGGCTCGACCCGCTCGGCAACCCGGGGGATCAGATTGCCTTCCTCTAACCGGCCGCGAAGCAAGCAGTCCGACCAGCAGGGCCCTCCGTGACCGACCCGCTACGCTGGCTGGCGATAGGATTCGCAGGGTACCTGATCGGCTCGCTGCCCTTCGCGGTGTGGGTGGGCAGAGTCGCCGCGCGCAAGGACGTTCGTGAGGCCGGTTCGGGCCACGCGGGGGCCACCAATGTGATGCGCCAAGCCGGGTGGCTGGCCGGCTTGGTGACGTTGGCATTGGACGGGAGCAAAGGTGTGATGGCGGTGCTGCTCGCGCACTGGGCCGGCGGCCCTTGGGCCATCCCCCTTGCAGCGGGCATGGCCGTGGCCGGCCATTGCTGGCCCGTGCTTGCGGGCTTCCGCGGCGGGATGGGGATGGCAACGGCGGCCGGTGCGGTGCTTGCGGCACACCCACTCGCATTGGTGATGGCCGTCGGCGTGGGAGCCGCCTGCAATCTGGGGCTGCGCCACACCGCGCGCGCCAACTTGCTCACCGGGCTTCTGATTGGCCCGATCCTGGTTGTGGCCGGTGTGCCCTCGCTGGCGGCCCAGATTGCCATCGCCGTTGGTGCGGTGGTCGCGCTTCGCGGTCTCTCCGATTGGGATCGCGTATACCGCGAGCTGTGGCTCGACCGGGATCCTCCAATCCCGCGCCAGGGATAACCCGCCGGCCTTCTCTCGCTGAACGCCCCTTGCGCAGTTTCCCCAATCGAAGAATCTCGGCAATCCGCCTTCTCCAAGGCTAAATCCAGCTCCAATTGACGAGCGGGAATTATTCGGATAAGATGTATCTCGTTACTAGTGGTGAATCCTGCGGGAGGAGGTCCAGATGGAAATAGAAACTCAAGCGGAGGCGATCGTCCTTACGCCGACCGCCGTGGAAGCTGTTCGAGGCGAGCTGAGCAAGCACGCAATGGAAGGCAAGGCTTTGCGCTTGTTCGTCGACCCGGGCGGCTGCAGCGGGTACCGCTATGGGATGTCGCCGGCCACCCAAGAACGCGAGACCGACCGCAAGTTCGATTACGAGGGCGGGGTGCGGATCGTAATCGATCCGGAGTCGTACAGCTTTATGCAAGGCTCAACGATCGATTTCGTCAGCGACAGCCTGGGCGGTGATTTCCATATCTCCAACCCGAACGCAGTGTGGAGCTGCGGCTGCGGCAAATCCTTCCGCACGGCGGATTCAACTCACGAGGCACATGCGACCGGGGAATGCGGCTGCGGTTAGGGCAAGCACTTCCCCCACGAGAATCGACAGGGGCCGGAAATCCGGCCCCTGTTTGTTTCGATGAACCACTCGCCTCCAGCCCGCAAGGCTCAGGGCGTGGACACCGTTTCGGGCGTGGCCGGGGCTGAGATGAGGTACCACTGCGAGAGCGAGGTCAGCCGGTCACTGGCGTCGACCAGCGGGCCCAAGCGGACTCCGTTCAGGCGCACGTCGAGCGCATATGAATAGGTGGGGTACCACAACACGAGCGCGGGCACCTGGTAGTTGAAGCGGTACTGAAACGAGCGATACAGCTTCGCCCGAGCGACAGGGTTGGGCTCTGTGCGCGCGATCTCAAGCACCTCGCTAATCGATCGGTCGTCGAGTTGGGAGTAGTTCTGGCCGCTCGAAATCTGAGTCTGATGCCAAAAGGTGTAAGGGTCGGGATCGGGGAAGCGCGCCAAGCTAAGATCCCCCAACACCGCCTGGTAGGAGCGAGGCGCCAGGTAATCGCGAACGAGCGAGCCCGCAGGAACGGCCAGCAGATCTACCTGCACGCCCACCTCCGCCCACATCGCTTGCAGCATCTGCGCCGTACGGGTGTGGACCGCGTCGTCTGGGTGGGCGAGGCTGAATCGAAGCAGGGTCTCCTCCTTCGTGCGAAGGTAGGAGGCATCGCCGGGGGTGGCCCCGGTCGGCAGCTTCCAGCCCGCAGCCTCAAGCAGACGTTCGGCCTGCAGCGGATCGTAGGTCTCGGGCGTGATGGCCGGGTCGGCTGCCCACGAGCCCGGCAGGAGCGGCCCAGCAGCCAGCACCGCTTGCCCGAAGAGCACCGAGTCGATGATCCGCTGGCGATTGATCGCCAGAAGCAGTGCCCGCCGCACTTCGCGGGAGGCAAAGAACGGAGCCTCCTCGTTCTTGAGATTGAAAAAGACCAGCGCCATCCTCGGTTCGCGGGCGGAGAACATTTGCGAGGTCGAGAGGCGCAGCGCGCGTTCCACGAGCGGCGGCGTCAACCCGCCCAGCCCCATGACTTGGCCCGCCTCCAGCGCACCAAAAGCCGCCTCCACACTCGGGAAGTATCGAAATTCGACTTCCTCGAGATAGGCCTTGGGGCCGTGATGCTTCTCGAATGGCGTGAGGACCAGCCCGGTGATCCTCTCCTGCTCGACCAGCAGATGGTCGAGGCGGAAGGGGCCGCTGCCGACGGGAGAGATGTTGAAAGTCTGACCCGCCAAGTCGGCCGCGGAAACCTCGCGAAGTATATGCTCGGGCAAAAGACCTTGCGAAAGGAAGTCCAAGAAGGGTGCAAACGGCTCGGGCAATGTGAACACGACCGTCCGTTCGTCGTGGGCCGTGACATTGACCGACCGCCATAGGCGTGCCAGGTCCTGCGGACCGGGGTAGTTCTTGTCTTGGAGTACACCGTAGGTGTACAAGACGTCACGCGAGGTGATGGGCTCCCCGTCGTGCCAGGTCACATCCGGCCTCAGGATGACGGTGTATGAGAGACCATCGTCGCCGATGACCCAGCCCTCCGCCAGATCGGGGATCGGCGAACCGGTCGAGTCGAAACCCACCAACCCGGAAAAGATCAGCCGATCCACATCCCGGTCGGGCTGGTTGTAACTGTCGAGCAGAGGATTGAGCCGCTGCAGGCTGCCGACCAAAGCCTCGCGGTAGATACCGCCGCGCACAGCCTGCACGGCCGGCGCGTTCGGCCGCAAGACCGGCCCCTTGACGGCCAGCAGCAACAACAGGATGGCCACCACGCCTGCCACGGCGACCAGGATTTGCCAACGAAACCTTTTCATTCGTGTGTGGGAGCGGAGGCGGAACCACGCGCAGCGCGAGCCGCGGCACGGCCAGCCTGCAGCGGCGGCCGCTCGAAGTTGAGGATTATCCGACCACCATGACGTTGACGAGCGCCATGGCAAAGAACAACACGCTCAACACGATGGTGATATTGAAGAGAGTCTTCTCGACGCCGCGCCGGGCGCGGAAGACGCCGCCCGCCTCACCGCCCATGAACCCGCCCAGCCCGGCCTCTTTGCTTTGCAGGACAATCGCCGCAATCAGTGCGGCCCCCAGCACGATTTGTGCCAGATTGAGATACGTTGCCACGCTGCCTCCTCACACGCGCGAGTGCGCGAGTGCGCATTATATCAGAACGCATCGTCCGGAAGTGGCGAAGCTCCGCTTAGTCCTGCGAGGCACGGTAGGCCGCACTCCGCCCTCGCTCGCCGCGGGTCAGGCCTCGTGCAGCGCCTCGCCCACTCCGTCTACGAACAACGTGCGCGGCGCCTCAGCCGGAACCAGGACGTTCAACGCCCGCGGCCAAACCTCGATTTCAACCGGGAAGCGCCCTTGGCGCGGCTCCCCATCCACTTGTATGCCGGCCGGCGAATCTGCGTGCAACGTCAGTCTATGGAAGCCGATTCTCTGGATGTTCGGATCGCTCACATGGCGGCCAGTGAAGAGCGTCCAGGCCCGCTGGAGAGTCTCGGGGAATGATCGTCCTCCGAAGAGCCATAGGTCGAGCCAGCCGTCATCGACCCGTGCATCGGGCGCGAGCTGGAATAATCCACCTCCGTAGGCATGGATATTCGTCACGACCGCCAGCAAGTAGTGGCCTTGGATTTCCCGGCTCTCCGTGCGCACAACAAGATCGACCCCGTGCCAGTCGAGGGCCGACCAGACCGCCGTCGCAAAGTAGCTGCCCATCGCGAATTGCCTGTGCCATCGGCGCACCGGTTCCTTGCGGCGAACCACAATGGCGTCCAGCCCGACGCCGGCCCACAACAGGAACACCTCGCCGTTGCAGCGGCCCACATCGATTCGATGGATCCGGCCTTGGACCAAAGCAACCGCTGCCCGATCGAGTGCCAGCCAGTCGAACCACGCCAGCCGGGGCAAGTGCAGTTCCTGCGCCCACACATTGCCCGTGCCGGAGGGCAGCACCGCCAGTGCGGTCTGGCTTCCCGCCAGGCCGGCGGCCACCTGCCCCGCGGTGCCGTCGCCTCCCGCCGCGACGACCACCTGATAGCCGGCTCGCGCCGCATCCCGCGCGCGGTCGGCGACGTGCTCCGGCGCGGTCACGCTGTGGATGTCGGTTTGCCACCCGTGGCGTTCGAAGATACGCGCCGCTCGCGCTACCAGCCGGTACGATGGGAAGCGCCCTGCCAGTGGATTGTGCAAGAGCATCGCGCGAATGGCCATCTCACCTCAGGCTGAGGCATTATACATGTCTGCCCGCGCCGGGCTGCGTGGGCAGGCATTATTGATAGAATCGTCGGAACCATGAACGGTCTGCCGACCCTCAGCAATCGATACCGCCTGGTCGAGCCACTCGGCAGCGGCGCGGTGGCCAACATCTATCGCGCCGATGACCTGACCCTCGGACGCCAGGTGGCCATCAAGCTGCTGAAGTACGAATACACGCGCGATCCCGCTTTTCAACGCCGCTTCTTGCATGAGGCCCAGGCACTGGCTCATCTCGATCATCCAAACCTAGTGCGGTTGTACGACTTCGGCCTGGAAAACGATCAGTACTACATGGTCATGGAACTGGTGGAGGGCTCGGATCTCAAATCCACCATCGCACGGCGCGGTCATTTGCCGCCCGAGGAGGCCGTTTGGATCGCGCTGCAGCTGGCGGAGGGGCTGGGCCTTGCCCATCGCGCCGGTCTGGTTCACTGCGATGTCAAGCCGCAGAACATCTTGCTGCGTGCCGACCTGCAACCCAAACTGACCGACTTCGGCATCGCGCGTTCCGTGCTGGCCGGGGGCGAGGATGACGAGCAGCCGTGGGGCACGCCGCAGTATTTCTCTCCCGAGCAGGCGCGCGGGGAGGCGCTCAGCCCGGCCAGCGATGTGTACTCGCTAGGAGTGGTGCTGTTCGAGTTGGTCACCGGACATCTCCCCTTCCACGGAAAAGACCCACGCGCGCTTGCAATGCAGCACGTATCGAGCCCGCCCCCTGCGCCGCGCAGCCTCGCACCCGGCATCCCGGCCGAGGTGGAGGCCGTCATTCTGCGCATGATGGCCAAGGATGCGCGCGAACGGTTTAGGAATGGAGAGCAAGCCGCCCGTTTCTTGCGAGGGCTGCTGCAACAATCCACGCCAGGCGCCGCTCGATTGGCCGGGGCAAGGGCGATCGAGCCGCTCTATGAGAATCGCACTGCCCCAGGGATCGATTGGCTGGCCGTTGGCCTCGCCTTTCTGGCGTTGATTGCCGTCGGCGGGCTGGTTCCCCTGACGATGTGGGTCTACCTCCTGTACTTCGCATCCGCCACCTGACCCCAGGCATTGACCCGCACACAAGGCCCAATCGGCAAACAGAGAGGGCTCGCGTCAACCGGCTTGGCGGGATCCCGCACTGGTCACGAACGCCGTGCCATCATCTCGCCAAGCGGACGGAGCGACCGGCAATCACTGCGGGAGCGTGAGCGAGAATCGAGGGGGCGGGCGTGCGAGGCTGAGGCCTCCCGGGCTGTGCGCTTTCGGTGCAAGCCATGCGGAATGCCTTATGAAACGGCCGGTTCGCCCCGGGTGAGAACGGAATGAGTCCCTGGCGGTCATATGATTTGCAAATAGCGCTCTGGTATAATCGGAGCGAAACTATCCGTTGAATTGAGACCGGGGGTGGATTCCCCTCCGGGAGGGATTTGTGAATTCGTCGCGCACACGCAACCTGATCACGATCTTCATCGTCTTGGTGGCCATGGGTGTGCTGGTCTATCAGCAATACCAGGCCTCCAATGCGCGTACGGAAGTTATCCAAATCAACCAGCTCGCGGCCGATGTGCGGGCAGGCAAGGTCAAGCAGATCGAGGTCAACGAGAACGACCTGGCCATCACCTACGTCGGTGGGCAGGAGGCCAAGTCGCGCAAGGAACCTGATTCGAGCCTGGCCAGCCAGCTCGAGGCGTACGGTGTGACCAGCGCCGACCTCGACCCAAGCAAGATCAACATCGAGGTCCGCCAGCCCAGCGATTGGGGCATGGTGCTGAACCTGGCCACCTACCTCATCCCTGTGCTGCTCTTTGGCGGCCTGATCTACTTTATGCTGCGCCAGGCCCAGGGCACCAACAACCAGGCTATCTCCTTCGGCAAAAGCCGGGCGCGGATGTTTACCGGCGACCAGCCGACCGTGACCTTCGACGACGTGGCCGGCGTGGAAGAGGCGAAGGAGGAACTGCGCGAGGTGGTTGAGTTCCTCAAAGAACCCGAGAAGTTCATCTCACTCGGCGCCCGCATTCCCAAAGGCGTGTTACTGGTGGGCGCGCCGGGGACGGGCAAGACCCTCATGGCCAAGGCCGTCTCGGGCGAGGCCGGGGTGCCGTTCTTCTCAATCTCGGGTTCCGAGTTCGTGGAGATGTTCGTGGGCGTCGGCGCCAGCCGCGTGCGCGACCTGTTCGACCAGGCCAAACGTCACTCGCCTTGCATTGTCTTTGTGGACGAGATCGACGCGGTGGGCCGCCAACGCGGCACCGGCCTGGGTGGCAGCCACGACGAACGCGAGCAGACACTCAACCAGATCCTGGTCGAGATGGACGGCTTCGATACCGACACCAACGTGATCGTGGTGGCCGCCACCAACCGCCCCGATATCCTCGACCCAGCGCTCATGCGCCCGGGCCGCTTCGACCGGCGGGTGGTGCTCGACCGACCGGATATGCGCGGGCGGGAGGCCATCCTCAAGGTGCATGCGCGCGGCAAGCCGTTGGCGAGCGACGTCAACCTGACCACGCTGGCCAAGTCCACCCCCGGGTTCGTGGGCGCCGATATCGAGAATATGGTCAACGAAGCGGCCATCCTGGCCGCCCGCCGCGACAAGAAGTCGATCACCATGTCGGAGATGGAAGAAGCCATCGAACGCGTCATTGCCGGGCCGGAGCGCAAGAGCCGCCTGATCAGCGAGGAAGAGAAACGGATCATCGCCTACCACGAGGCCGGCCACGCGGTGGTCATGCAAGCGATTTCCGAGTGCGATCCGGTGCACAAGGTTTCGATTATTGCGCGCGGCATCGCCGGCGGCTACACGCTGGCCTTGCCCGAGGAAGACCGCACGCTGCACTCGCGTAACAAGTTCAAGGCCGACCTCTCGGGCCTCCTAGGCGGCCGCGCCTCGGAGGACTTGGTGTTCAACGACGTCACCACCGGCGCGTCCGACGACATGGAGCGCGCCACGAAACTCGCGCGCAACATGGTCACGCGCTGGGGCATGAGCGAACGCCTGGGGCCGATGGTCTACGGCCAGAAGGACGAGTTGGTATTCCTGGGCCGCGAGATCGGGGAGCAGCGCGACTACTCCGACCAAGTGGCGCAGGAGATCGACCAAGAAGTGCGCTCGCTGGTCCACGAATCGTATGACCGTGCGAAATCCATTCTGCGCCAATACCGCGAAAAACTGGATGCCGTAGCGCAGCGCTTGATCGAAGTGGAAACGCTGGACGAAGCGGAGTTTTCGAGACTGTTCCCCTCGCCGCATGCCTCACGCACTAGCACGCCCGTGCCCAAGGGAGTCGCCCTGCCGGCCGGTGCAACCAGTTAGGCCGCCTTCAAGGCGATACCGATCTCGAGAAGAAAGAGCGCCGGATGTGATCCGGCGCTCTTTTCATCCACCCCTCGTCCGTGATCCGGCTATTTGGCCGGGGATTTCTCCTTGTGCTCGCGCACCAACTCGCGGCGCAGGATCTTGCCCACGGTCGTCTTGGGCAGGGGCTCCGATCGGAACTCGATGCCCGAGGGGATCTTGAACTTGGCCAGCTTGTCGGCGCACCACGCCTTCAGTTCATCCTCGGTAGCGCTCTGCCCCGGCTTGAGCACCACCCACGCCTTGACCGTTTCGCCGCGATAGGCATCCGGGATGCCGGCCGCCGCCACTTCGAGCACCTTCGGATGGCCGGCCAGTACCTCTTCCACCTCTCGTGGCCACACTTGGTACCCGCCAACCTTGATCAGTTCCTTCTTGCGGTCAACGATGTAGAAATACCCGTCGTCATCCATGCGGGCGATATCCCCCGTGAACAGCCAGCCGTCGCGCAGTGTGTTGGCGGTTTCGGTGGGCATGTTGTGATAGCCCTTCATCAACATCGGCCCGCGAATCGAGAGCTCGCCTACTTCGCCCGCCGGCAGAACGGTCACCCCGTCGTCCAGGCTGACGATGCGTGCGTCCACGCCCGGCAGCGGCAGGCCGATCGAGCCGGTGACGTTGCGTCCCTTGAGCGGGTTGCAGTGCGTGGCCGTGGGCGCTTCGGATAGCCCATAGCCTTCCACCAGCTTGCCGCCCGTCAGGCGTTCGAATGTCTCTTTGGTTTCGCGCATGAGGGGCGCGGAACCCGAAATGCAGGCACGGATGGAATCGATCTTGTATTTGCCCGCGCGGACGTCTGGGTGGTTGTTGATGGCGTTGTACAGCGTAGGCACACCTGGGAAGATCGTCGGGCGGAACTTCTGAATCGATCCCAGCACATCGTGCAAGTCGCGCGGGTTGGGGACCATGACCATCGGCATGGCGCCGGCCACCGCCATACTCATGCCCGCCACCATTCCATACACGTGAAAGAGCGGGATGGCCATCAGCATCAGTTCCTGCCCCTCACGCAAATCGGGCATCCACGCGCGAATGGCGAGCGTGTCGGAGAGTAGCGCCATGTGGGTCGAAACGGCCGCCTTCGACACGCCGGTGGTTCCGCCGCTGTACTGGAAGATGCACAAATCATCCGGGCCGATCTCGATCTTGGGCTTGGACGCACCGGCGTACTTGGCCAACAGGTCCTTCAGCCACATGTCGCCTGCCGCGAGTTCGACGCGATGGCCTTCCTTCTTCTCCTTGGCCAGCGTAAACAGGACGCGCAGCAGCGGCGGCAGCGTTTCCTTGATGTTCGTGACGATCAGCTTCTTCAGCTTGGTGGCCGGCTGCACTTCCTTGATCCGCGAGTAGAAGTTGCTCGTCAGGATCATGATCTCGGCCCCCGCGTCCTTCATCTGGTGCTCGATTTCGCGCGGGGTGTAAAGCGGGTTGGTCGCCACCACCACCCCGCCCGCCTTGAGGATGCCGTAGAAGCACATCACGAATTGCGGGGTGTTGGGCATGAACATGGCCACGGGTTGGCCACGCTTGACGCCCATCTCCACCAGCGCCGCCGCAAGTGCATTGGTCAGTCCATCCATCTCGCGGTAGGTAATCTTGGCGCCTTTGAAGATCGTGCACGGGACGTCCGGGTGCTTGGCCGCTGCGTCTTCCAGGAAACGAAACAGGGGAACCTTGGGGAGATCGAGTGTACGTGGAACGCCAGGGTCGTAGTTCTTAAGCCAGGGTCGATCCGCCATCGTCCTCTCTCCTCTCTTCCGGGGGATGAATGCGTCGCCCAGGACCTCCCTCCGAGGGCCTGGACCGGTGGCTGGGAACGAAGGGGCGCTGTGGAGTTCTAGAACGAGTATAGGTTCAAGGCTGCACAGAGTCAACAGCGCTGGCGGTCGACTCGCGTGGTGAACAAGCTCCCTGGCGGTGGCACTCCCCGTCGGGCCCCTGGCGAGGGCGGACGAGGATTGCGGAGCGATCGACTCCTTGTTGGCCTCTGCCCCGCTCCGGACGTCGAATCGCTCGGGTATAATCTGCCCGCCCCAGACCCTGACGCGGCGCGCGGGATAGAGAGTGGGTGTTGATGGGATTCGACCTAGTTAAGCTGATTGAAACGGTCGGGTATCTCGGCCTGATCGGGATCGTTTTCGCCGAGTCTGGCCTGTTCTTCGGGTTCTTCCTTCCCGGCGATAGCCTGTTGCTCACCGCCGGCTTGCTCGCTGCCCACGGGGAACTGGATATCTGGACCCTGCTGCTCACGCTCCCCGTCGCGGCGGTGCTGGGCGACAACGTGGGCTATTGGTTCGGGAAGAAGGCCGGCCCGCCCATCTTCAACCGCGACAACTCACTTCTCTTCCGGCGCAAGAACCTTCTCGCAGCCAAGGCATTCTACGAGAAGCATGGCGGCAAGACCATCGTGCTGGCGCGATTCATGCCATTCATCCGGACTTTCGCCCCGATCGTCGCCGGGGCAGTGCAGATGCCGTATCGGCGCTTCTTCTTCTTCAATGTTCTGGGGGGATTGCTGTGGGCGGTGGGTGTAACCGCAGCAGGATATTTCCTCGGTGAGACACTGCCGGGAATCGACCGCTACTTCCTGCTGATCGTCGTGGCCGTGATTTTCCTCTCCGCGCTGCCGAGCATGATCCACGTGTGGAAGGAGTACCGGCACGATATCTTCGCCTGGGTGGCCCGCCGGATCAAGCGCGGGGCGAGGTCGTCGGCTCCAGCCTCTTCAGGCGCTCCACCCGCCGAAGATGTGCCAGATAAACCTGCGTAGCTCGTTTCGCGAACGATCCAGGTCGGGCAACTCGCGTTCCGCCCACGCGTGCAGCTCGGCGAGGCACACGGGGAATACTGCCTCACCGACCACCCACGAGCTCGAGAAGGTCTTCTTTTCAACATCTTCCAACGCCTGGCGCGGCGTTCGTTCGACGTGCCACTCGCAGGCTTGGATCTCGGCATAGCGCCGCGCTCGGCCGCGGAAGAACTTCACCGGCGCGTCCATCTCGCGCAGACCTGGAGCGCCCATGTCGGCGCCATGCTGGGCGACGATCTCGCGCCAAGCACGGCGCACGCGCCGGCCGATTGAATCCGGCGGATGCCAGTTCCACCCGACCGCCACCACGCCCCGCGGGGCAATCACGCGCAGAACGTCGTTCATCGCCTGCTCAGCATCTCCGACCAAATGGAAGAGGTGCACGGCAATTACGGCCGTGACTGCCCTCGCCGCCAGGGGCAGCCGCCTCGCGTCGCCTTGGACTAGACGCACAGCCGCCGGGCCAGCAGGTTGCACGCCCCGCAGGCGATCCATCATCGGCCGCGAGAGGTCAATCCCCACAACTGGCACACCGAGGTTGAGCAGCAGGCGGGCGATGCGGCCGGTCCCGACCCCCACCTCCAGCACGTGCCCCGGGCGAGGCAGATGGGGTAGCAGCGCAGCCGCCACTTTCTCGCCCACGCCCGGCGGGAAGCCGCGCGTCTGATCGTAGGTTGCCGCGGCGCGATCGAAAGCCAGCGATTCGTGTCGTCCGGATTCCACATCG
>MGOA01000041.1 GCA_001796965.1 Chloroflexi bacterium RBG_16_64_43 | reverse complement strand
GCTAGTTACGCAGCACGAGCGGCAGCATCACAAGCCAAGGCACAGGGATGTACGAGAAGCTTGATACTTCATGGCGGGTTCCTTCCACGTCTTCGTCATACAACTGAACGGAGTTCAGGCTCTGATAGGCTTCGCCGGGTAGCGGGGGAGTATGGTGGAAGATACCCGCAAGGTTCATGGGGAACTCATTGTGGTAGATGGTGCCGGCGATTTCGATCTCCAGGTAGGCGGTGTAAGTCCCCCGCGCTGTTCCGGACGGGGTGAATGGCGGCAAGTCAAGAGTCCCTGGTGAGGAGTTGGCCAGCTCCTCGATATCCCCCAAGGTCGGCTGGTTGGGCGAAAGAGACGCGTTGCGGAGACGCACCAGGACACTGCCAACGGAACTCGAGCCGTGCAGATCGAGAGCGACGAACGTGGCGGCCACCTGTTCGAGCCCGTCAACATCTGTGTCTGAGGCTTCCCCCGCGCCCGAGGTAGCGAGGACATCGGAGGAGGTTCCAGTCAGTTCAACTTCCACCGGTACGCTGTCCATCGACAAGAGCAGCGTACCCCTGGCGTGAAGGAAGGCCCGCGGGAGGGTCGCCGGGGCCGCAGGGGACCGGATTCCCATTGCGGGCTTCATTCCCCGGTGCCTGCCGCGGCGGCGAGAAGTGGGGCAGTCCTACTGGACGGGGTGCGGAGTGGAGCGGAGGACGTGATGACAAACGCCACGATGAGCGCGGCAGTGGTGCGAAACCCTGCATTCATGTCTACTCTCCCCGGTGGTATGTGGGCTGCGAAGATGCGACCGAGACGTCCAATGGGTGGGCGGGAGTACTGACGTCAACACGGTCTGGGGGCTGTGGCGTGCACTCACTCCAGGCAAAGAGAAACAATCTCGAGGCTCGGGCGGCGTTGATTGTGGCAGTTGGAAATCAACCTGGCAAACGACCTTCCGGTGAGGACGGCCCGCGGGATTTGCTGGAAGGACGGTGATGGTCGGGGGCAATTGAGGTTTCGGTCCCACTCGCCGCCGGAGGCTCTCGTACTTCAACGGCCGCACAGCGAGTGAAGTGGGCGGAGTATACACCCGCTCAGCGCCATGGGCTTGCCGCCCGCGTCCGCCTTACCGGGAAGCCCGCGCCTCGATCCGTTCGGCCACGCGATTCACACCCTCAGCGAATTCGGCCGACGGCGTCAGCAGGCTGAGCACGAGATGCTCGCCCTGGGGGAAGTCGAAGAAGAACCCCGGCTGCACGATGACGTTGTCGTCCACCAGCAAGTGGTAGGTCAAATCCTCGTCGTCCTCGCCTTCCGGCAAGTGCACCACCAGATACCAGCCACCCTCGCGTGAAAGCAGGCGCGCGTGCGATCCGCCGCCGAAGGCTTGCCCCGCTGCGCGATGGTTTTCCCCCAGGCGTTCGCGAATCCTGGCCTGCAGCGGCCCGCGCGCGGGCAGCAACGATTCCGCAGCGAGTTGCGCCGGCGTCGAAGCCGAGAGATACGCGTCCGCAATGAACTCCAGCCGCTCGCTGGCACCACGCACCGCTGCCTCGGCTCCGCTCAAACGAATCCAACCCAGCTTGAGTTGCGGCGCGCCAACGACTTTGGAGAGCCCGCTCAAGCGCAAGGTGAGGCCGCGCGCTTCATCCTCGCCTTGTACCGCCAGCGTTGTGAAGCCTTCGGCCGGGTAATCGAAAAACACCTCGTCCAGGATGATCGGGCAACCTCTGGCGGCGCACAGGTGCTGAATCCTCGAGAGCTGGTCGGGGGGAGGATAAGCTCCAGTGGGGTTGTTCGGTCTCACCAGAATGACGGCCCGCGTGCGTGAAGTGAAGGACCGCTCGAAAGCCCGCTCGTCGATGCGCCAGCCAGCCTGGGCCGAGTAGTACGAAGGGAATCGCACCGTGCGGCACCCCTCGAGGGCGATCAGCGTTTCGAACAGGGGATACGAGGGTTGTGGGACGAGAATGTCGTCGCCGGGGTTGGCGAACAACTTGAGCAGTTCGGCGTATGCCTGGCTGGTACTCGCGCTCAGGAATATGGCCTCAGGCCTCGTGAGCAACCCGCGATCGGCGTAATAGCGAGCCACGGCCTGGCGGGCGCTAAGCAGGCCGCGCGGGTCGGGGCTGTAGTCTGCGAGGCGCGGCACGTCCAACGCGCGGGTCAGAGCCTCGGGCGGCGGCCCCAACCCGCATTGTGGCGGGTTGGAGCGCGTGAGATCCACGAGCGGCGTGCCCGACGTACGCAACTGGTCGAGCGCATGCTGCAGGCGCGCCGGGCTAAGATCGGAATCAAGTCGCGAAGAGAACTTCACGCCGAGGGAGTCTCCACCCGGCCGTGGCGCGCCGCCTGGTTTTTGCCATCGGCTGATTGTGGATCGAGCGACCGCAATCCGGCCAACACGTTTGCGACGATTGCCTCGACTGGCTGGGCGGCGTCGAGGGAAAGGCCGGTGCGCGGCACTTCCAGCGCGGCGAATTGGCTATCGATGAGGGATGCGGCCGCGAAGTGGCCGCGGCGTGCGGCAAGCCGCATTCGAATGGTAGCTGGTTCCGCGCGCAAGTAGACCCACACGATGCGTGGCGAGCTTGCGGTCAGCCTCGCGCGGTAGGCCGCCCGCAGCGCCGAGCACGCGAACACCGCGTCTATTCCTTCTCGATCCATTCTGGCCATGAGCCTGCCGAGCGATTCCAGCCATGGCAGGCGGTCGCTATCGTCGAGCGGCTCGCCGCGTCTCATCTTTTCGACATTCGCGGGCGGGTGCATATCGTCGCCGTCGACGAATGCCCAGCCTAACGCCTGGGCGAGGGCGGTGCCCACGGTGGTCTTGCCCGCGCCGGCGACACCCATTACAACGACGATCACCGAGGCCATCTCCCGCTCGAGCCGAGAGGGCGAGGTGGTGCGCGGAGGGCGCGGGCATCCGGGCGGCCGCGCCGCTGGTAATGCATCATCCTAGCTCTCCTGACCTCGGGCGCCGCCCGCGCTGCTGCGCGAGCCCTTTAGCTGCGAACGCAGCTTCTTGGCCCGCAGGCGCTTCTCGCGGGCAGCGCGCGAAGGCTTCGTGGCCAACCGCGGACGGGGCGGGCGGGCGGCGCGCTGAATGGCGACGGCCAGCTTGCGCAGCACTTCTCGGCGGTTGGCCTCCTGCGTGCGATGCGTATGCGCGACCAGGGTAAGCACGCCCAGACGGTTCACGCGCTTGCGCTCCAGTTGGGCCAGCCTCTCGCGCACGGGAGAGGGCAAGGACGACCCGGCCAGGCGGAAGCGTAACTGGGCCGCGGTGGCCACCTTGTTCACATTTTGCCCGCCCGGGCCGGGCGAGCGCACGTACTCGATGGTCACTTCATCGTCGCGCAAACGCAGGGTCGGACTGATCTCGATCATCGGGGTAATCGCCGCGTTCCACTTGGCTGACACTATTTTACTCGGACCGAACGGGGCGCAGGCGGCCAGCTCCCGCCGCTGCGGCCATGTGGAGGCGCGCGGCGGGCCGAGGCAAGGCATGTCCCCCCAGGCCGCCTGGCACGCGGCAGCGCCGCGCACCTCTCCCAAAGGCACGTGACGAGCCGGCTGACGCCGGGCGGATGGGAGCATGGCGGTGGCTGTCATCCAGGATTGATCAGGGACCCCGGGGGCGGTTACGTGAAAGTATGTATTGACATGAGGCGTCTCGGGGCCTAGTATCCAGTAGGTCTTGGCGATCGCCAGGGAGTACCTCCAGGCGTCATGCCCGGGGCCGGATGAAGGAGGTGGCGGGGGAGACGACAAGCGATAACAACATTCCCCAATTTGTCCCGTTCGTCCGGGCTGGCGCGAGCGTGGGGAGCACACTGCCGGCGGCGTGTGTGCAGTCGATGCGCGTGGCGCCCGGCCGACATTCGCGGAAGGAGCGTGGTTTTATCGGGAGGCACGCCAATGATCACCTATTACATGAGCACCGATCACGGATTGGAAATCCTGGCGCAACCGGCGGCCGGCTGCTGGATCAACGTTGTTGCCCCCTCGGCCGAGGAGGCAGCCGAATTGCAGGCGATTCTTCGCGTTCCCCAAGACTTCATCACTTATCCCCTTGACGTGGGCGAGATGGCGCGTACCGAGCGCGAGAACGGCGCCACGTTGATGGTGTTGCGTGTGCCTTACTACCAGGGCCAGACCTCGGATATTCCATACACGACGGTCCCGGTCGGCATCATTCTGACCGGGTCTTACATCACCACAGTGTGCAAGACCGAAACCGATGTGATCCAGGCGCTGGTGGCGGGGCGCGCACGCGGGCTGCAGACCCGCAAGCCCAACCGCCTGACCTTGCAGCTGCTCTTGCTGACGGCTTCGCAATTCCTGGCCTACCTGCGCGAGATCAACAAATCGGTCGATCGGCTGGAGGATCAATTAGAACGCTCCCTGCGAAACCGCGAGGTGCTGGAGCTCTTGAAATTCCAGAAGAGCCTGACCTTCTTCGCCACCGGGCTGACCTCCAACGAGCTGATGCTGCAGCACTTGCAGAAGAGCCGCTTGTTCGAGTCGTTTGACGAAGATCAGGACTTGCTGGAGGACGTGTTGACGGAGGTGCAGCAGGCGATCGGCATGACCAACATCTCGTCCAACATCCTGAGCCAGATGATGGATGCCTTCGCCTCGATCATCTCGAACAATTTGAACGTGGTGATGAAGTTCCTTGCGTCGGTCACGATCATTCTCAGCCTGCCGACCATGATTGCCTCCTTCTACGGCATGAACGTCAAGCTGCCGCTGGGCGGGCACGAGATGGCGTTCTTGTTCATCGGCATTGCCTCAGTGACAATTATGATGGCAACCCTGCTCGTATTCTGGCGCAAGGACTGGCTGTAGCAGCGATGGGTGGGCAAGCCGGAAGCGGCGTGCTCAGGCGGGCAGGGGCAGGCGCCGGAGGTCTGCCTGCTGGGTCGCACGCTTCGTGATGAGGCGCGGGGGGGCGGGGAGATCCCCGGCTGTGGCCAACCGCGGCGTGAGGCGGGTCACGCCACGAGCATCATGCGCCGCGCGGCTTGCGGGCTTTGGGAGGAAAGTAGATGCCCGCTCGAACGGCGCCGAGCATGCCGGCGCGGTAGGCACGCCGGTCGATGGGCGCAAGGCGCGCAACCATGCGCCGGTCCACCACGCGCGTCGTCGCGCGGCGCCCGAGCCTCTCGGCAATGACATCCATGGCGGCGTCGCTCCGCATCCAGTCGAGATGGTCGAGGGTGGCCAAGTCGAGCGGACGGGTATACGCGCGCAAGGATTTGTAGCCCTCCATATTGTAGAAGTCCTCGAAGTAAGAAACCACTAGCTCACGCAGGCTGCGGTAAATCGGCTCCCGATAGCGCAGTCCGACGAAATTCGATTTGGCCACCGCTCCGAAGTGGCTGTCTTCGCGATAGACCGCCAACATGTGGTCGTCGTCGCGCCAAGCCAGCATATCCACCAGCATGGGCCGGCGCCCGAGCCGCCGCAATGCGGCGATCGCGAGCAAGGCACCGTCGTAGCAATGAGCCTTGCGGTCACGCAGCACGTTCAGCGGGCAGCGGTAGCGCGGATCGGCGCTGTAGGGAATCGAATCCAGAAACGCCTGGATGCTCGCCGGGCTGTCGAGTGAGCGGAAGAGACGGCGCTGGCTCGCATTGAGCTCCTGTTCGAAGGCGCGCAGTCCGGCGTCGGAGGCGGGGGTTTGTCGCGGCATCGGTGTCCTTTACCGGGAGGGTGTCTCACGCGTGCGGTCGGCCTGCGCGGCGCGCCACAATGCGTGCAGTGTGCTCAACCGCTCGCGCAAGCGGCGGTCGAGTGCTTCGGGTTGACGGGTGGTGACATCGTCTTGGTTCTCAAAAACGACGTACGGAACGCGCCGACCTGCCAGCGACAAGAATCGGGGATCATCGCGGCTGAGTGTCGGCCAATCGTCTTCGCGATAGAGACGGGTCATCTTCTCATCGGACAGCGAATGTTCCAGAATGCTTCCTGGGCGTGCGGGGTTGAACCGGCGGCGGTTCTTGCGCAACGATTCCTCGAAGGTGACGTCGACGTACATCAAAGCGGCGCGCGAGAGGATTGCCGCATCGAAGCGGTTAAGTGCCCGCTGGTAGCCGCCGTGTTCCGCACCGCGTGAGAATTCAATGATGAAAGAACGCGCCGCAGCCCCGGTCTTAAGCTCCGCCAAGCCTGCGAGATACGTGGTTGCCAGGCGCTCGATCAGCAGGTCCCACAGGTGCGCATACAGGAAGAAGCCTCGCGCGTCGGTGTGCAGCCGCGGCTGACGAAGACGGCTCTCGAGCAGCCTATCTTCCTCCATCCACGACCACAAGTAGGGGAAATCGTCGAGAACGGTCAACTCGCCCAGGCCGAACTCGGCCAGGCGCCGACCGGCTTGCAGACCACGCAAGTGCTCGATGATTTCGCTCTTGCCCGACGCCGGGCGCCCGATCAGGATGAGAAGCGGTAGAGGGTCGGTGGTCATGGGCTGTCCATGGGCACAAGGTGACTGCCCCTGCGAGGCAGGCCCCAATAGCGCGTATCCCCGATTCTAACCTGAAGGCGTAAGGGGCCGGCCGCAATGCGCGCCGTCGGATGAGGTGGCGAATCCGGCGAGCGCGCCGCGGGTCATCCGGGCAGCAACAGGCCGGCCAGCCAGAGGATCGACATCCCCACGATGAGCGTGAGCAAGATGCTGCGCGTCTTCCATGCGACGAACACTGCGGCCATCCCCGCCAGCACACGAGGGCTGAGCGGCCAGAGCTGCACCGCGCCTTGAGGAGCAATAACTGCCGGCAGTATGAGCGCGCTCAAGACGGCTGCGGGCACGAGCCGCAGAGGACGCGTGATCCACACCGGAGGCGTGCCGCGATGGGCAAAGGCAATGAATGAAAGGCGGATGAGGTAGGTGGCACTCCCGGCCGCCACCAGCGTCAACCACATGCTCATGCCTGGCGCCTTTCAAGCGCGGTTCCGGCCAGAATGCCAACGACCGCGGCCAGGAGCACTCCCATGCCGACAGGCAGACCGCGCAATGCCACGGCGAGCCCACCGGCTATGAGCGCCGCCCACAGGCCGGCGCGATCTTTCAATTGCGGAACCACGATGGCAATGAACGTGAGCGGCAGGGTGAAGTCGAGAGACCAGGATTGGGGCAGGCGCGCACCCACGAAGAGGCCAAGCGCCGTAGAGGCTTGCCAGGCGGTCCACAGGGTGAGGCCGGCCCCCAACAGGAAGAAGTGTCGGTGCGTACGAGGGCCGTCGGCCTGCAGGTGCCCGATGGACACGGCATAGGCCTCATCGGTGAGGAGGTAGGCCAGGAGCGCCTTCCACGCGGCGGAGAGATGCGCGAGGTGTGGAGCGAGGGAAGCGCTGTACAGTGCGTGGCGCATGTTGATGGCTGCGATCGAAACCACGATCACAAGGCCGGAAGCCCCGCCCGCGACCAATTGGGACATCGCGAATTGCGATGAGCCGGCGAAGACGACAGCCGAGGCTGCCTGGGCGGTCGCGGGGGTCAATCCAGACTGGATGGCGATCACGCCGTAGATCATCCCGAAGGGGATGACGCCCAGCAGGAGCGGGATCTCGGCCAGGATGCCGCGCAGCAACTCCTCGCGCGCACCTGGAGCCGTTTGATCTGAGGGGTGCGCGCGTGCTGAGTGAGGAATGGAAGCTGTAGGCGGGCTGCCGCCCTCCATCGGCTCAGGTGGAGAGGTATTTCCGGGACCCGTCACTCGGCGGCCCCTGCGGCGGGCAGCCCGGCCACCGGCTTTGCGCTGCGCACGGCATTGAGAACGGCCTCGGCGACAACTTCGGCCGCGAAGGCTCCGACGATGTTGACGTCCGCCTCTTTTTCGCCGAGGGCCAAGGCGAACATCGTGTCGCCGTCGAGCATTGTATGCGCTGGGCGAATGGTGCGGGCGACACCGTTTTGACCCATCTGGGCCAGCTTGGTGGCGTGTTCCTTATTCAGCCGCGCGTTAGTTGCCACGACGCCAATAACCGTGTTCCCGCGCGAGGCAAACCCCAGGATGGTGCGGCCGGCTAGCGTGCGCATGACCTCCAACGTGTCGGCAAAGAAACCCGGCGCACCCAACCGCAGCGGGCCGAGCTGTTTGGAACGAGCGCCAGCGACGATTGCGCCGTTGCGCGGGTCGACCACGTCACCGAAGGCATTGACCGCGACGATGGCGCCCACCCGAATCCCTCCGCCGATCTCCATCGAGGCGGTGCCGATGCCGGACTTCATGGCCTGGCCCATGCCGAAGATCTTGCCCACCGTTGCGCCCATGCCGGCGCCGGCATTGCCCTCGGCCGGCCTCCGGTCGGAGGCTGCCTCACACGCGCGGTAACCCATAGCGGCATCCGGCCGCACGTCGGCGCGGCCCAGGCCGAGGTCGAACAGAATGGCCGCCGGGACGATCGGCACGCGGGCGACGCGCACGTCGAATCCCACACCGCGTTCTTCCAGGTAGCGCACCGCGCCCGTGGCGGCATCCAGCCCGAAAGCCGAGCCGCCGGCAAGCATCACCCCGTGCACGCGTTCGACCAGGTGAACCGGGTGCAGTGCGTCGGTTTCGCGCGTGCCGGGTGCCCCGCCGCGCTGGTCCACGCCGCCCACCGCGCCGCCTTCGCACAAGATGACCGTGCACCCGGTCAGCGCCACATCGTCATGAGCGTGCCCGACCCGCACGCCTTCGATATCGGTGATGGCGTTGCTCAGTGACATGCCAATCCTCCAGATGGGCGAACTCCTGCGAGCCGCGGCAGGCATGCCGCCGCGGCGTTAACCGAATTCATATACCGGCCTGTTAGGCTGGGTCATCATAACGGTGAAGGTGAGATCATGACCAGGGTCTTCGACGCTCCCATTCATTCGAGCGATCAGAGCTTTGAGCGCGTGCTTGCGGCCGGGCTGCCCGTGGCGGCTGTCTTCTCGGGGCGAGAGCTGGCCGAAGAACTCGACCAGACCATGCGCCGCCTGGCTCGTGAACATGGTGGCAAAGCCCTGCTCGTCCGAATCCGCGCTGATGAGAATCCGCGCCTGACAGCCAAATTCCGCGTGGAACGAGTCCCGTGGGTCGTCACCTTGCGCGGCGGCGCATCGCTGAGCAGCCAGCCGCTGGCAGATGCAGGAGCGCTCGAGGCGCATCTGGCGCACCTCCTGGGCGAGGGACCTCTGCCCTCGGTGACGGAGCGCAGCGCGGGAGGCGCCGCACCCCAATCGTCGTCGGACGAGATGCATCGCGAACCGCTCGTCGTCTCGGACGCATCCTTTGCCCAAGACGTGCTGCACAGCGCCCTGCCGGTGCTGGTCGATTTCTGGGCGCCGTGGTGCGCACCCTGCCGCATGGTGGCGCCCACCGTGGAGAAGCTGGCGCGTGAAGAGGCGGCCCGCTTGCGTGTGGCCAAGCTCAACGTGGACGACAATCCGGTTGTCGCCGGGCAGTTCGGTGTCACCGGCATTCCTACGATGATTCTCTTCCAGGGCGGGAAGATCGTTGACCGGTGGACAGGCGCATTGCCCGAAAGCTCGATCCGCGCCCGGCTCTCCCGCTGGATCTAGACCCCTCGCGCGGCGCAAGCGGAGCCAGCGCTGACGGGTTCATCGGCCGCCTACCCTCCGGCAGCAGGCACCAACTCCACATTGCACTCTGGAAGCCAGCACAGCTCACAGCGTTGCGCATCGTGCGTAATTCGCGCTGCGGTGATCCCGCGGGCCGAGATGACTCCGCGTTCACTTCGCCAGCAACGCGCCTACCCTGGCAACGATGTGCTGTGCAACCTCGCCCTTTGAAAGAAGTGGCAATTCCTCCACGCGGCCGTTGGCATCGATCAGTGTGACGCGATTGGTGTCGCTGCCGAAGCCGGAATCGGCCTGCGAGATGTCGTTGGCGACGATGAGATCCAACGCCTTCTCGCGCAGTTTGGTCTGTGAGTTGGCCAGAAGATCTTGCGTCTCGGCCGCGAAACCGACAACGACCCGCGGCCGCCCGCGGCTGCGGCGCCGCTCGGCGACGGCGGCCAGGATGTCTGGGGCAGGTTCCAGGCTGAGCGCCGGCGCGCCATTCTCCTTTTTCATCTTCTGAGCGGAGGTGTTGCGCGGGCGGAAGT
>MGOA01000040.1 GCA_001796965.1 Chloroflexi bacterium RBG_16_64_43 | reverse complement strand
AGGTTGTCACAGAGGCATAGCCCATGAAGTAGAAGACAGCCGCCGCAAGCGGCACGATGATCAACGCGCTGGGGGCCCAAAACGCAAATGCCGCACCCACCGTGGGCGCGCCACCTGCCCCGCCGCGGAACTGTAGCCGCCCCCGGCCCGCGGCGTCCACTACCCTTTCGACAAGGAAGAGCGAGTAGTTGTGTCCCAGAACGGAGGCCAACCCGGCCAAGACCTCGATCCACGGAAGGGCGACGACTAAGCTGCGGGCCAACCACACGGCCAGTGCCCCCTTGAACATGTCGAGGACTGTTGTGAGCAACCCGACACCCAAGCCTCCCGCGCGCATCGCGTTGGTTCCTCCGGTGCGGCCGCTGCCCACCTGGCGGACATCCTGGCCGGTTACCAGGCGAACCACAAGCAGCCCGAAGGGTATCGAACCGAGAAGATAACCAAGCGCGCAGGTTACGACTGCAAATAAGACTGTCATAAGGCCTCTCGGGCATTGGGCTTCGAGCGCGTCATCATACTATGCTTAACCCGCAGCGCGCCCGAAGTGGCGACTTGCTCACCGCATCAGGCCGGCAGCCCGGCGATTTGGAGTGCCAGCCAATCCTGATCGACCGGCAGACGCCGGATGCGCACGCCACAGGCGTGGTAGATCGCATTGGTGATCGCCGGAGTAGTCGGGATGCTGGTGATTTCGCCGATGCCCTTCGCGCCGTACGGCCCGGCGGCGACCGGGTGCTCGACCACGACCGACTCGATGTACGGCGTGTGCACGATGGAAGGCATGCGATAGCGGGCCAGGCGATCGGAAAACACCCGGCCGTCCTCAACAATGAACTCCTCTGTCAACGCATTACCGAGGCCCATGATCACACCGCCCTCGACCTGGCCTTGCACGCCGAGCGGGTTGAGCGCCCGGCCGACATCGGTGGCGGCGATGACCTGCAGCACGCGCACCTCGCCCGTCTCAGTATCCACTTCGACCTCGGCAGCTTGGGCGGCGAAGGAATAGGCGAAATGAATATCGCCGCCGGAGCCCAGCGCCGCCGTCGCCGGCGCGTGATACTCATACGAGGCCCGCGGCTCCCGCCCCTCAGCGTGCATCAACGCAGCAACCTGCGCCATGTCAAGGCGCTGATCGCCGATCCAGGCTGCCCCGTCCGCGAATCGTATTGCGTCGGGAGGGCAATCGTTATGCTCGGCCAGCGTGGCCGCGGCCGCCCGGCGGAGCACGCGCGATGCGTGAAGGACCGCATTGCCGGCGACAAACGTCTGGCGCGAGGCAGTCGTCGGCCCGCCATCCGGCGTGCGGTCCGTGTCGGAGAGCAACACACGCACGTCGCGGAAAGGCACGCCCAATTCCTCGGCGGCGATCATCTGCAACACCGTCACCAAGCCCTGGCCGATTTCGGCCGAGGCGGTACGCACCTCCACACATCCTTGATCGTCGAGTTCCACCTCCGCGCCCGCTTTGTCCTCCGCGCCGCTTCCCAACCCGGTATTCTTGAAGGCCACGGCGAAGCCCCATGCCCTGCGGCTGGCCGGCCGCCCTTCGACCATTCGCATCGTGAAGGGCTGCGCACCGCCTCGCTCCCGCAGGCGTGCGTCCACACGGTCGATGCACTCGAGCAGGCCCACGCTCTCGTGCAGGACTTGCCCGGTGCTGGTGCTCGTGCCGACCCTGAGCGCATTGCCCCGGCGCAGCTCCACCGGGTCAACCCCGAGCCGCTCGGCCAATTCGTCCATTGCCGATTCGATGGCGAAGCACGATTGGGTGACACCGAAACCGCGGAACGCCCCGGCCGGCGGGTTGTTGGTGTACATCGCATAACAGTCGGCCCGCACGTGCGGGACTATGTACGGGCCGCTGGAATGGGTCGTGGCGCGGGTCATGACCTTATCTCCAAGCGAGGCGTACGCGCCGCTGTCGCCATACAGTTCCGTCTCGGCAGCGGTGAGAGTCCCGTCCCGCTGTGCTCCGAGCTTCACGCGAATCTGGGTTGCATGTCGCTTGGGGTGCACCAACAGGCTCTCGTGCCGGTCATAGAGCACTTTGACGGGCAGGCCCGTGGCGCGTACCAGCAGCGCGGCGTGTATCTGGCCGGCGATATCCTCCTTGCCTCCGAACCCGCCGCCAATCAGAGTACCGATGATGCGGATGCGATCCGGCGCCACGCCCAAACAGGCAGCCGTCTGATCTCGGTCCGCGTACGGGATCTGTGAACCCACATAGATCTCGATTCGACCGTCGTCGGTGGGCCGGGCGAGGCTGCACTCCGGTTCCAGGAAGGCATGCTCGGTCATCGGGGTGTGGAACGTGTCTTCGAGGATGACCTCTGCCTGGCGCCATCCCTCGTCCATGTTCCCTTTGCGCACGGGGATATGCTTCAGCAGGTTGCCGGTCTCGTGCACGCGAGGCGAATCCGATCGCCGCGCTGCGACCGGGTCGCTGACGATGGGCAACGGCTCGAACTCAGCTTCGATTATGCTCAGCGCCTGTGAGGCGATCGCCCGCGACGTGGCTGCGACAAGGGCCACCGCGTCACCGACGGTTCGGACTTTCTCCCCCACGCCGACCAGCACCGGCCAGTCACGCACGACCAGGCCGTGATTGCGCTCGCCGGGCACGTCTTCTGCTGTAAGCACTGCCGCAACACCAGGGAGGGACCGGGCGCGCGACACGTCAAGCTTCTTGAGAATTGCGTGCGGCACGCCGGCACGAAGCGTCCGCCCGTGCAGCATGCCGGGGAACGTGTAGTCATCCGCAAAGCGAGCCCGGCCCGTGGCTTTGGCCGCGGCGTCCGGCCTCGGCATCGTGCGCCCCACCACGTGCGTCGCGGATGCGTGCTCCGGGCTCGGGCCCTGGAGGGCCTCGCCGGTGCGCATGCTTGCGGCGGCCGCCCGCACGGCGTTCTCGATGGATGGGTAGCATCCACAGCGGCACAGAGTGTCCTTAAGTGCATGGCGGATCTGCGCCGGGTCCGGATCGGTCACACGCGCGAGCAACGCGGCCGCGGTGAGGATCTGCCCCGGCGTACAAAAGCCGCACTGGATTGCGCCGTGGACAACAAACGCCTCCTGCAATGGATGCAGCCCATTGGCGGGCGTCAATCCCTCAATCGTCGTCACACGGCGGCCAGCCGCTTTGAGCGCCGGAAGAGTACAGGAGAGCACGGGCTCGCCATCCATGAGCACCGTACACGTGCCGCATTCCGCCTCGTTGCAGCCGATCTTGGTGCCGGTCAGCCTGAGCCGATCGCGCAAGACGTCGGCGAGCATCTCCTCCGGCCCAACCATCACCTCCACCTTCAGCCCATTGACCCACAACGATAGGTTTTCCATCCCTTAGCCTATTCCTCGCGACTCACCCAACTCTTGGTCGATCGCCGGCAGCGCGCCGGCCACTGAGGCGAGCGCACTCGGGACGATTCGTCGCAACAGGACACCCAGCACATGGTAGCGATACTCGGCAGAGGCGCGATGCACACTAGTGCGAAGCTGAACGTCCTCCGCCAGCGCCTTGAGGATTCTCTCGCTGTTGGCAACATTCGCTGGCTGGCCGCACATCAACGCCTCGGCCGCCGTTGCGCGGCGGGGCATCGGGCCGCACGGGCCGACCGCCAAGCGCGCCTGCGCAATGATCCCCGCCGCGTCCATGCGCAGCCAGAGGGCAATGTTCAGAATGGCGATGGCCACCCCTTGCGGGCGCATGATCCGCTGGAACGCAGACCCCTCTTGCGCGTCACGCTGCGGGAACAGAAAGCCAACAAGAAGGGCCGTCCGTCCTCTGAGCGTCGTCTGCCCAGGGCCGACAAAGAGGCTTTCGAGCGGAACCGTCCGTCGACCCCCCGCCTCGGCGACGATGGCTTGCGCACCGAGCGCGAGCAACGCGATTGTGCCGTCGGCCGCGGGCAGGCCATGCGCAACGTTGCCTCCCAGGGTGGCCACATTGCGCACCTGAGGACCACCGATGAGCGAACAAGCCTCCACCAAGCACGGCGCATGCCGGATCAGCAGCGAATGCTCGACGATGCGGGAGTGCGTGGCGGCCGCCCCGATGAAGATCGACCCGTCCTGTTCGCCAATGTCGCACAGCTCGGCGATCCCGGTGATGTCGACCAGCGCACGCACGGGGGCCTGGCGCCTTTGCTGCAAGTCGAGCAGCAGGTCGGTCCCGCCCGCGATCACGCGCGACTCGCCTGGCGCCCGCGCTAACTCTTGCAGCGCCTCATCAACCGTGGTCGGCCGGAGGTACCGATCCCAAAAGGTCATACGCCTTCCGATCGAGGACAGATGGGCCAGGCGGCGCTTCTCGATGAGCGGGGATGCTCAACGCCGGCGCGGGTCCACCCTGCGCCGACCCCTGACCCGAGGTGAAATGGACCGCGGGCGCCGCTAGCCGCGCCCGAGCGAGCTCTTCAACGCACTCAGCGTCGGTTCAATGACCGGCGCCTCGCCGGCCGCTTGCATTGCGCTGCGCACATCCTTCAGACCGCTGCCCGTGTTGAGAACCAGCACCCGCTCCTCCAGCCCGATGAGTCCCTCGCGCACTGCCGCTGCGAGTCCCGCGTAGGCCGTGGCGCCGGCTGGCTCAGCGAACACGGCCGCGGACCGGGCCAGATCGCGCATCGCGGCAAGAATCGCCTCATCGCTGACCGCCAAGTACGACCCGCCTGTTTCGCGCGCTGCACGAACAGCGCGCACGCCATCTCTCGGCAGATCGACCGAAATGCTGTCGGCCAAGGTGGTCGCGCGCACCGGCGTGATGACCTCCTTGCCGCTCACGAAGGCGTTGTAGATCGCCGCCGATCCGGTGGATTGCACTCCGTACAGGCGAGGCATCTTCTCGATCCAACCCAATGCCAGCAGGTCCTTGAAGCCCTTGTGCAGACCGGAAATGATGTTGCCGTCGCCCACCGAGACAAAGACCGCGTCCGGCACATCCCAGGCGGTCCTGGGAGCGGCCGAGGGCTTGGCCAACATCGAGAACTGTTCCGCGATCTCAAACGCGGCAGTCTTTTTGCCCTCGACCGTGAAAGGATTGTAGCCCGTGCTGCGACAGTACCATCCGAAGGCGTTGGCCGCCTCAAGCGCCAGATCAAACGCCTGGTCGTATGTGCCATTCACCAGCATGACCCGCGCGCCGAAGATGAGCAGCTGAGCCACCTTGGCCGACGGCGCGGTCTTGGGAGCGATGATGACCGCCGGCCGCCCCGCCGCGGCGGCCATTCCCGCCAATGCAGCGCCGGCATTGCCGGTGGAGGCCGTAACGATAACCTCCGCCGCGATCTCTTGAGCGCGCGCCACGGCCACCGCGCTGGCTCGATCTTTGAAGGAGGCCGTCGGATTGCGGCCGTCATCCTTGAGCCATAGGTGCGCGAGCCCGGCGAGTCGAGCGAGGCGCGCCGGGTGGAGCAACGGCGTCCAACCCACCGCGTGCAGCGCCGTGCCCTCGTGCCCGGGGTCGTCGACGGGAAGGAGCGGTAAGTACCGCCAGATTGATTGTTCGCGAGAAGACGAAATCGAGGTGGGTGTGGCCGAGCGCCGGATCGCCTGATAATCGAGCACGACGTCCAGGTTGCCGCCATCCTTCGGGCAAGTGTACGTCACCTCTCGCGGAGCATATTCGGCCGCGCACAGCGAACAGCGATATCCCAGGAAGGTGCCCATCTACAAACCGCGCTCCCCACGGACGTAAGGCACACCCAGGGCAGTCGGCGCGCCCAGACGTTTGCGCAGGGCTTCGCGTGATCCGACGACGAGCACGAAGACCGTGAACAGGTAGGGCAGCATCTCGAGAAAGAAGCCCCAGTACGGAAGATAGTAGAACGGGTTGCGCAGTCCGAGGATCGAGGTCGGCCCTTGGATGTCGAGGATCAAACGGCGCAGCGCCCCAAAGGTGTATGCCCCGACGGCCGCGCGCACCGGGTCCCACTGCGCGAAGATGACGAGGCCTATTGCGATCCACCCTTGGCCGGAGGTCGTCAGTTCGCTGAACCAGCCCGGAGACACCGCCAGGCTGATGGTCGCGCCGGCCAACCCGGCCAACATGCCGCCCACGAAAACGTAGAAATGCCGCAGCCGCACCACGTTGATCCCCAGCGCATCGGCGGCCGCCGGGAATTCGCCGATTGCCCGCAAGTGCAGGCCCGGCCGCGTGCGATTGATGAATAGCCATGCGAGCGGGATCAACACATACCCCAGGTAGACCATGACGCTTTGCTTGGTGAAGAGGATCGGACCAAGGATCGGTATCTGCGAGAGTAACGGGAATGAGAAGCTGGGAAGCAGCGCAACCGCCCCGGCCTTGCTCAGCCCCTCCCCGAAGACGAGCGCCAAGCCGATGCCCGCAAAGTTGAGCGCCAGGCCGCTGACCACCTGGTCGGCGCGGAAGCGGATGGTGATGATCGCGTGCACCTGGCTCAATAACCCGGCCGCCAACATGGCAACGAAAACCGCAAGCCATGGGTTGCCAGTGCGCACAACCGTCGTCATTGCGCTCATCGCGCCGATGAGCATCATCCCTTCCACGCCTAGATTCATGACCCCCGACCGCTCGGCGAATATCTCACCGATGGTAGCGAACAACAGAACGGTGCCGGTGGCCACGCCCGCCGAGAGAAAAATGATCGGATCCATGCTTAGGCCCCCCGCGGTCGGCGTACGACTCGTACGCGATAGCGCAGGAGAAGATCGCTGGCGATCAGACACACCAACACGATGCCCTGGATCATCTTGGGCACACCCGATGGCTGGATCTCCCGGCCGGCTTGGATGAGGGCCCCAAAGAGAATGGCCACCGGGATGACCGCGATGGGATTGAGCTTGGCCAGCCAGGCCACGATGATCCCCGAGAAGCCATACCCGGGAGAGATTGCGCCCTGCAACCGATGGACGACGCCTGAGATCTCCGACATGCCGGCCAACCCGGCTAGCCCGCCAGAGAGCATCATCACCAACACGGTGTTGCGCGCGATGTTGATGCCCGCGTAGCGTGCGGCGCGCGGGTTGTCACCCACCAGACGGATCTCGTATCCCCATTTGCTGCGAAACAAGATCCACCAGACGATGCCCGCGGCCACCAGGCCGAAGACCAGCCCGAGATGGGTTGTCAGCCCGCGCAGCTCGGGGAACTGTTTGGCGTAATCGGTCAGGCGAGGCAGCCAGGCTGTCAGCGGGAACTTCGGCGACATCTGGAATCCGCCTTCCGTCCAAACAGCGAAGATGAAGAAGTTGTTCCAGTTGACCGCCACGTAGTTGAGCATCAGGGTGGAGATGATCTCGTTGACGTTGAATCGCGCCTTGAGAAACCCCGGGATGAAGCCCCACAGCGCTCCGGCCAACATTCCCGCGATCATCATCGCCGGGATCATCAACCAGGGTGAAGTCTCCGGCGGCAAGAGCGGGGTCAGGACAACCGCACTCGCGCCGAAGGCCCCGAGGAAAAACTGCCCCTCGGCGCCGATGTTCCACAGCTTCATGCTGAAGGCCAGAGTGCACGCCAGGCCCACCAGGATGAGCGGCGTGGCCTTGACAATCGTGTCGGACAGCACCCCGGAATTGCCGAAGGCCGCCCGCACCATGAACCCATACGCCCGCAAGGGCTGGCCGCCTCCCAGTTTGAGCACGATCGCTCCAATGAAAAAGGCCAGGAAGACGGCACCCAGAGTCACCACCCAACCCAGCCAGCGCGGCTGGTCCATGCGCGGCTCGAGGTGGATCTCAAACGGCATCTTCCAAGGGCCGCGCCGCGGCTTGCTCTCGAGGGAGGTCATGCGGGAGCCGCTCCTTCCCGCACGAGATCGCTAAGGTGAGAGCCGGTCATCATCAGCCCAATGGTCGCGGCCTCCGCTTCGCGCACCTCGCCCATGATCTCCCCGGCATAGATCACGTACACCCGGTCGCTCAGCGAGAGCAGCTCTTCCAGCTCCTCAGAGACGAGCAGGATCGCGGCGCCCGCCTCGCGCTGCGCAAGCAGCAAATGGTGGACGCCTTCAATGGCGCCCACATCCAGGCCGCGCGTCGGCTGCATGGCAATCATCAGCCGCGGCTGGGATGAGATTTCGCGCGCCAGGATCAAGCGCTGCAAGTTGCCACCCGAAAGCAGCCTCACCGGCGTCTCGATGGTAGGCACCATGATCTCGTAAGATTCGCGCAGCGCCGAGGCGCGAAGGCGCGCCTGCGCGCTGTCGATCGACCAACCGCGCGCAATGGGTTGCTCGCGATAACTCTTCATGATGACATTGTCGGTCACGCTCAGATTGGGCGCCGTTCCAACGTGAGTCCGGTCTTCCGGAATATGCGAGACACCCGAGCGAATGAGGCGCCGGATCAGCCCGGACGACCGCGGCCCACGCGCTTGCCCGCCGATGCACGCTTTGCCATCGATAAGTACCTGACCGCCGCTGGCCGGCCGCAACCCGGTGATCACCTCGGCCAATTCACTCTGCCCATTGCCGGCAATTCCGGCCAGGCCAACAATCTCGCCCGAACGCACTTGCAGCGACACCCCGCGCAACGCGGGCAGGCCCTTGTCGTTCTCCGCCTGCAGGTCCTGGAGTTCGAGGACGAGCACTCCCGGGTTGGAGGGTTTCTTCTCCAAATGGAAGAGGACTTCACGCCCGACCATCAGCCGCGCCAATTCCCCCTTCGAGGTCTCGGTGGCGGGCACTCCGGAGGCAGTGACCTTGCCCTTGCGCAGCACGGTGATGCGGTCGGCAATGGCCATGACCTCGTGCAGTTTGTGACTGATGAAGATGATCGACTTGCCCTCGGCCACCATCGCCCGCAGGGTCTTGAATAATCCCTCGATCTCCTGTGGGGCGAGAACGGCCGTCGGCTCATCCATGATGAGCACCTGGGCGCCGCGATACAGCATCTTCAGGATTTCCACGCGTTGTTGCTCACCCACCGACAATTGCCAGATCTTGCTGCGCGGGTCGACATGCAGACCGTATTGTGCGCCCAGGTCTGCGATCACCCGCTCATATGCGGCCAGGCGCATGAGAAACCGCGGCTGGTCGAGCCCCAGCAGAATATTCTCGGTAACGGATTGAGTGGGCACCAGCATGAAGTGCTGGTGAATCATTCCGATGCCGTGGGCGATGGCATCTCGCGGTGAATGCAGGTTGACCGGGAGCCCGTTGACCAGGATCGCGCCGCCATCTTGCCGGTACAACCCAGAGAGGACGTTCATCAGCGTGCTCTTGCCCGCCCCATTCTCACCTAACAGTGCATGGATCTCGCCCTGGCGCAACTCGAAGTCCACGTCGTCGTTCGCCAGGACTCCAGGAAAGCGCTTGCGGATGGCGCGCATCTCAACAGCCAGGGGCACACCGCTCATGCTTGCCTCATTCCGGCAGCCTGAAGATAGAATTGGGGGTCGGCCGCGCTGGCCGACCCCCTCTTTCGGTTCGATGTGCTATTGAAGCGATGGCAGTTCGCTGGTGATCCCGTCCGCCCACCAGTACATGCAGTACTTGCATTCCAGCCCAGGTGCTCCGGGCGGGAACTGATCGATGTCCGCTTGCTCGATCTTCTCACCCGCCGGGACGATCACCTTTCCGGCGTTGTCTTTGATCTCACCCGCGAAGACATCGAATCGGGTGAACGTGCCGGCGAGCATGTCCGCCAGGGTGCTCTGCACCATCGTGATCACCTCGGGCGGCAGACTCGCCTCGCCGGAGGTCATGGTTTCGCCCGCCATGAAGCCGAACAGGCCCATACCGCCGCTATCCGCGTCGAAATAGTCCCAGCCGGCCTTATAAGTGCCATCGATGACGCCCTCAGTGATTCGGGCGTAGACCGGACCCCAGTTCCAGTACGGCGCAGTCAGGCAGCGCTCAACCTTGCACGAACCGGACCAGTCGTAGGTGATGCCCCACTTGCCCTTCTCCTGCGCAACGTCGGCGACGGCCGGCGTATCGGCGCCGGTGAAGACCACCTGCGCGCCGGCATCGAAGAGGGAAGCGGCCGCCTCACGTTCCTTGATCGGATCGTGCCAGGTATTGATCCAGCGCACGTCCATGGTGCACTCCGGGCAGGTCTTCTTCATGCCCAGCGCGATGGCATTCCCCAGGCGCAGCTCTTCCGGAATGGGGAAGGTGGCCATGTAGCCCAACTTCGGGTTTCCGTCGGCCTTGGCGCGCGCTCCGGCCAGCATGCCGGCCAGGTACTTCATGTCTTCCATCGCGCCGAACAGGTTGCCGAAGTTGGTTGTGTTCGATTTGTAGCCGCTGATGTGGATGTACATGATGTCCGGGAACTCCCCGGCCACCGTTTCCATCGGATCCATGTAGCCGAACGAGGTGCCCAGGATCAAGTCGAAGCCCTTGCGTGAAAGGCTGCGGAAGACCTGTTCCGACTCGGCGCCCTCAGGCACGTTTTCGATGTAGGCGACGTGGACGTTCGGCACGTCGTTCTCCACGAAGAGCAAGCCCTCGTAGTGTGCCTGCGACCAGCCGCCATCGTCGTGCGGCCCGATGAGCACGGCGGCCACATTGAATTTCCCGGCTTCGACATCCGGGATCTGCAGCCCACCCGTTGCAGGGGCTTCGGTGGCCGCAGCTTCCGGCGCTTCTGTCGGAGCCGCGGTCGGCGTGCCGCAAGCCGATGCCAGCAGCGAGATTCCCGCCAGCATGCCAAGCAACGTCCACAAACGTCTTGCAGTCATCTTTCTCCTCCTTGATATGGAAGGCTCACAGACGAACCTTCTGGTATGGATTCCGTCCGGCAATGACCCCTGGCGCTCACCTCCTCTCCACGATTAGGATTCAATCCACGTGCCGGTCGAGCCGGCCAGCGCATTCCCGATGTTCTCGGGGTCGGTGATCAGCGCCTGCTTCCCTCCGCGCTCCAGAAAAGCGATGATCGCCTCGATTTTGGGACCCATGCTGCCCTTGGCAAAATGGCCCTCCGCTTGATAGCGCCGGGCCTGTTCCAGATTGATTCGGTCAAGCCATTGCTGGTTTGGCTTATTATAGTGCAAGGCCACCTTTTCGACGGCGGTCGAGATCAGGAAGAGGTCCGCGCCGATCATTGAGGCCAGCAACGACGAGCCAAAATCCTTGTCAATCACGGCCTCGACCCCGGTGAGATTGCCATGCTCATCCTCGATCACGGGGATTCCGCCGCCGCCCACACCGACGACAACGAATCCGGCTTGAATTAGCGCGCGGATGGCATCGGCCTCGATGATTCGCTTAGGCAGGGGCGAGGCCACAACCCGCCGCCAGCCGCGTCCGGCGTCCTCCACGACGGTCCATTTCTCGTTCGCCGCGCGATCCTTGGCCATGGCCTCGTCCATGAAGGAGCCGATGGGTTTGGATGGTTTCGAGAAGGCCGGGTCGTTGCGGTCTACGAGCGTCTGGGTAACTACGGAGGCAGCCTGTTTGCGCATTCCTCGGCGCAGGAACTCGTTGTGCAGTGCCTGCTGGAACATGTAGCCGATTGCGCCCTGAGTGTCGGCGCCGCAGAAATCGAGCGGGACCGCATGCAGCTCGTGCCGTGCGAGCTCCGAGCGGCGCAGGATGAAGCCCACCTGCGGCCCATTGCCGTGGGTGACGACGACTTCCCAGCCCTGGGCAATCATGTCCGCGATGTGGCGCATCGATTCCTGCGCCGCGGCATACTGATCGGGGATGCTCCTGTGGGCCTCGTCTTTGATCAGGGAGTTGCCCCCCACCGCGACGACGGCAACCTTCTTCTGGCTCATGCTCAGGCTCCTTAAGGGCTAGCGCATGGTGAGGGCCATGACGGCCTTCTGCGCATGCATGCGGTTTTCCGCCTCGTCGTAGACAACCGAGCGCGGACCATCCATCACGGCGTCGGTGACCTCGATGTTGCGATCCGCAGGCAGCGGATGCATGTAGATGGCGTCCGGCTTGGCGAGGGCCATCTTCTTCTCGTCGGTGATCCAGCTCGAGTACTTCTTGATGATGCGCGCGCCCTCCTCCGCATCCGGCGTGTGCACCATGGCGCCCCAGGACTTGGCATAGACGATATCGGCGCCCTTGAATGCGGCGCTCATGTCGTCGGCCACCTCGAAGCCGGTACCGAAACGGCGCGCCTGCTCACGCGCCTGCTCCATCACATCCGGCATCAGGCGGAACTCCGGCGGATGGGCCAAAACCACATCCATCCCGAAGCGCGGCATCTGCAGTACCAACGACTGCGGCACCGACATCGGCTTCTGATACGAGGCGGCGTAGGCCCATGAGACGACCATCTTCTTGCGCCGCAAGTCGCGGCCCTTCTTCTCGATGATGGTCATAAGGTCCGCCAGAATCTGGAAGGGATGGTAGACCTCGCATTGCATGTTGAGCACCGGCACGCGCGAGGCGCGCGCCACGGCGTTCAGGTAGCCGTTGCCTACGCCCCAATCCACGTGGCGGATGGCGATGCCGTCGAAGTAGCGGCCGAAGATCTCGCCAATTTCCTTGGGCGTGTCGCCGTGCGCGATCTGGGTCGTCTTGCTCTCGATGAAAGCCGCATGTCCCCCGAGCTGCGCCATGCCGGCTTCGAACGAGCCGCGCGTGCGTGTGCTCGAGAAGAAGAAGAGCATGGCCAACACTCTGTCGCGCAGCAGCGCGTGCGGCTCGCCCAGTGCCCGCTTGCGTTTGAGGTCAAAAGCCACCTCCAGCACGCTCTCAACCTCCTCCTTGCTGAAGTCCAGATCGCCGATCAAGTCTCGCCCACGAAGGTCTGTCTGCATCGCATTCTCTCCTGGCCTACTCAACGGCGCCCAGCACCAATGCCAAGAGCGCCATACGCATGACCACGCCGTTGAAGGCCTCTTGCCAGTAGCGTGACCAGCGCGTGATATC
>MGOA01000039.1 GCA_001796965.1 Chloroflexi bacterium RBG_16_64_43 | reverse complement strand
AAATCCGGATAGCGCCTTTCGAGCGTGGTCACGATGCGGAAGGACTGCCTATTGTGGTCAAATCCGCCGTGCCCCTGCATCAGCTTGGCCAGCGCCACCTCGCCCGAATGTCCGAACGGCGGGTGACCCAGGTCGTGCGCGAGACAAATGGCCTCGACCAGGTCTTCGTTGGCCCCCAGCGTGCGCGCCAGGCTGCGCCCGATCTGAGCGACTTCCAGCGTGTGGGTCAGGCGTGTGCGGTAGTAATCGCCCTCGTAGGTGATGAAGACCTGGGTCTTGTATTCCAGGCGGCGAAAGGCCGTGGTGTGCAGAACCCGGTCTCGGTCGCGCATGAAGGCGGTGCGGAACTCGGGCTCGTCCTCCGCAACCTCCCGGCCGCGCGAAGTCTTGCTCAGGCAAGCGTAGGGAGCCAACGTCCGCAGTTCAGCGGTTTCGAGGTCCTGGCGAGTGACCAGCATTGGACATCCTCCGGGGTGGCGCGAGTGTAACAGAGCGATTTGGGCTTGTCAACCAATGTCACTTGAATTATCCTTATCAACCGTGAAACCCACATGACCCACCAATCTGTTGCACCTATCGAACGCGCCGGGCTGATCCAGGTCGGCGGTCAGCCGGCAACGGTCATCGGGGCGGATCTACGCGTCGGCGACCGCGCGCCCGAGTTCAGCGCACACACCCAGGATTGGCAGACGCTAACCGCGCTCGCGTCCACTCGTGGATTGGTGCGCATCATCGCTGCCGTGCCGTCGCTCGACACGCCGGTGTGCGACCAGGAGACGCGGACCTTCAACAAGCTTGCGGCCGAGCTCGGCCCGGACTTGCATATCCTGGTCGTCTCCACCGATCTGCCCTACGCCCAGAAGCGCTGGTGCGGCTCGGCCGGCGTGGACCAGGTGACCACGCTCTCAGACCATATGACGGCCGAATTCGGATTGCGCTATGGCTGCCTGATCAAGGAGCGCCGAATATTGCGGCGCGCGACCTTCGTTGTGGATCGCCACGATCAAATTGTGTACGCGGCCTACACGGCCAAGCTCGGGGACGAACCCGAGTACGACGCCATACTCAGCGCGGCGCGCCAGGCGCTGGATGCCGGGCCGCGCGGCGAACAAGGATAACGCATGCCCCATCAGAGACTTCTATTGGTTGACGATCATGAAGTTGTGCGGCTGGGTCTCAAGTCGCTGCTCGAACGCCATCACGGTTTTGAAGTGGTGGCAGAAGCCAGCACGGCACGCGAAGCTGTTGAGAAGAGCCTGGCCTACAAACCCGACGTAGTGGTGATGGACATCCGCCTGCCGGGCGGTTCAGGCATCGAGGCCTGCCAGGAAATCACTCAGGCCCTGCCCGAGACCAGAGTCATCATGCTCACTTCGTATGCGGAGGACGAGATGCTCTTCTCGGCCATCCGCGCCGGCGCCGCCGGCTACGTACTCAAACAAATCGGCGCGCCCGACCTGGTGCGCGCGATCGAGGCGGTGGGACGGGGCGAAGCGTTACTCGACCCGGCCGTGACCAAACGCGTCTTTGCCGAGATGCGCAAAGTGGCGCGCGAAGAAGAAGCCTCCGCCTTTGCCGAGCTGACCCAGCAGGAAATGCATGTGCTGCAGCTTGTCGCAGAAGGCAAGACCAACCGCGAAATCGCGCAGGCGCTCTTCCTCGGCGAGGGCACGGTGCGCAACTACGTCTCGAGCATCCTCTCGAAGCTCAGTGTGGCCAATCGCGCCGAGGCGGCGGCGTATGCGGTGGCCCACAATCTCAAAGACTATCTGTAATTGTTTGGCACCTTGTTCATCCTGCGGCCGCCGACCCATGTGGCGGCCGCTCTTGATTCCTGATGAAGGGGGGGTTGGGCATACGCTTCGGAGGGTCCCCCCCTTCCTGGACCTTGACCATGGCGGGCGAGGCGGTGGTTGCAGTTGCGCTCGCGCTGCCCATGAATATAATCGCGGCTCGCGGAGGATTGCCTCGGCGGGCGGGTTGTACGGCCTGCGGGGCGCACAACGCTCGAATGATGAACGCCTCCCAACCTCGGGCCCGCCTTTCCATGCACGGCACGCGAGTCGTCGATCGTGCGATCCTGCGGCGCCGCATGAGGTGGGCCAGCGACCCGCTACTCTGTTCGAGTATAGGCCAGACGCTGCCCGATCGACAGGCGGAGCTGCTGCTCAACTGGGGGCTGCGGCAGATGGCGCGCAGCGTGCGCCAGAGCGTGCCGCTCGATGACGTGCAGGCTCGGGCCGCGATTCGCTCGGATCTCAACCTGGTACGCAAGATCATGCGCCGCTTGCAGCAAGTCCTCGAGCGCAGAACGTCGCTGGATGAGAGTCTGCTCGTGGCGCATCTGGCCGTGGTTGCCGCGCTCGCGCGGCAATTGCCTGCCGCCGAGGGGGGTACCAGCCGCACGCGAGGCACAGTGCGGCCGGACTCGCTGGCGCGCGTGGCCCAGCAGGCGAAGTCTCTGGACTCCCAGCGGTGCCTCCTGCGGCTGATTCGCTTCGCGGAATCCTCGCGCCGCACGCAGATGAATTGAAGCCCACCTCGAATTGACCGACGCACCCCCTCAGTCCCTTCGAGATGCCCGCAGGATCTAGGGAATCCAGCAGCCAACTCACGCGAGTGGGGTCCTTGTATCTTCACGTCATCGCAATGACGGGACGAGCACGCCAAGGCGTGCCCCAACACGGACCACAGCCTTCTCGCGATGAGAGCCGACGAGGGGTAGCTGCTTGCTGCGAAACGGTGAGGCGGAGAGTAACCTACTCGGAAGCTACGCGGAGCACGGCCGCCCCCGTGAGGCGACCGTCCTTGAGCTGGGCCAAGGCGGTATTGGCCTCGGCTAGCGGGAACTCCGTCACTTCTGCGTGAATTGGAATCGCTTCGGCCAGCCGAATGAACTCTTGCGCATCACGGCGGGTGGCGTTGGCGACCGAACGCAACATGCGCTCGCCGTACACGAGGGCATAAGGCATGGAGGGCAGGGGGCTCATGTGAATGGCGTTGATCGCCAGAGTGCCTCCCTTGCGCAGACGCTCGAGCGCCAGGGGCACGAGCCCACCGGCCGGTGCGAAGATGATCGCGCGGTCGAGATCCGCGGGCGGTTTCTCGTCGGCTGAACCCACCCAGGCGGCGCCAAGTGCCTCGGCTTGCTGACGATGAGCTGCGCCACGCGTAAAGACATAAACTTCGCATTGCCAGAAGCGTGCGACCTGGATGGCCAAGTGGGCGCTCGCGCCGAAGCCGAACAGACCCACGCGCTCGCCAGACTGGGTCTGCGCGAGTCGCAGGGCGCGGTAGCCGATGATACCGGCGCATAAGAGTGGCGCTGCCTGAGGTGGCTCAATCTCGCGGGGCAAGCGTACTGCAAAATCGGAGTTGATGGTCAGATACTCAGCGTAGCCCCCATCGGTTGAGAGGCCGGTGAAGCGAGCGCTGTCGCACAGGTTCTCCTCGCCGCGGGCGCAAAATGCACACCCTCCACACGCGCTGTTGAGCCAGGCAACACCGGCCCGCTCGCCAACCGTCCACCCCGCCACCGCAGCCCCGAGGCTCTCGACCTCGCCGACCACCTGATGGCCCGGGATGAGAGGCAGCCGCGGCAGCGCAAGCTCACCCTCCACAGTGTGCAGGTCGGTGTGGCACACCCCGCACACCAGTACCCGCAAGCGGATCTCGCTGGCGTTGGGCTCTGGTCGCGCGACCGTGCGCAGCACCAACGGGCGCCGATCAATGGGGGCGGGCTGATCGAGCTGGGCGGCGTGCATCGTGTGCGGCATCGAAACGGCTCCTGGGCCGGGTCGGCGAGAAGGGCCCGCCTTGGCCGAAGGCGACAGGTTGTCGTTGCACGTTCTTGGGTGGGCCGCTGGCAGCCTGGGCCCGTCGTTTGCCGGGCGAAGCGCTTACGTGAGGGGGGCGGTGGCCATGCGAAAGGTGCAGGCCGGGTCGCCACGCGCGGAGCAGCTCACTTCCTCAACAGCGAAGTGCTTGCCGCCGCTGAGCCAGGCCAAGCCTTCCTGGAATGTACCCACGAGCAGGTGGCAGCACGCGCGCTGGGTGTGCCGGCCAAAGCAGTAGGGACAGCGCTCGTGGGTCCACAGCAGCGATCCACCCTCTGTGGCCAGCCGCACCACTTGTTCGCTGTTGCGGTTGAAGACCTCCGCGAGAAGCTCGGCCCCGCGGAGGATCCGCGATTGAAGCGGCAGACTGCGCAGGCCGCGGCATTGCGGCGAGGCGGTGAGTGCGCCGGCGATCTCGCGCAGGCCTTTGCGCAAGGCGATGCGGCCGGCGCGTAAGCTCATGCCCCGCCCCGCCTGTTCGCCGTACAGAGTGTCGAGGGCTCCCTCGACCTGGCCGAACGCCTCGAGCTTGAAGTGCAAGGGGCGCGGATCGGCGAAATGCGCGGCCTGCAGGCCGGGGTCACCGGTCTCGCGCAGGACGCGCTCGAAGGCCTCCTTGCCCAGCACTTCTTCCCAGGCGAGCAGTACGATGCGCCCGAACCGGTACGGAAATGAACCCGCGGGTAAAAGGCTTTGTGGCGCCGAGACGGAGGAGTCGGTCATAGGCGGGTTGGCCAGGGCCGGGAGCGGCCCGGGGCCGGTGTCACTCCTGAACTTCTTCAAGAATGCAGTACAGCAGCTCCAGCAGGACGTTTTTCACCTTCTCGCGCTCGGTTGCGACACACTCCAGGCATCGGATTTGCGGATCGAGACGCAAGGCAATGCGCAGGTCCTCGATCGACCAGGCATCCGGATGATCTTGTTTGTTGGCGGCCACGACGAAAGGCGTGGGCGCATAGGCGCGGAAGGTCTCCATAATATAACGCGCTTCGCGGAACGTCTCTGGGCGCGTACTGTCGACCATGACCACAAAGCCGAGCATACCCTCCGAGAGGATCTCCCACATGAAGTCGAAGCGCTTCTGGCCGGGGGTGCCAAACAAATACAGCACCAGCTCTTCGTCAACGCTGATGCGCCCGAAATCCATGGCAACCGTGGTGGTGTCCTTGATCTTTTCCGCCTGGAGCGTGATCTTGCGCTCGGTGGAAACCACGTCGATCTCGCTGATCGCGTGGATAAAGGCGGTCTTCCCCGAATTGAAGGGGCCTGTCACCACCATCTTGACGGTGCGGATTGACACCCTGCGATCCTCACAAAGAGCGAATGCGTGTGATCAGGCGGTTGATGAGCGACACTTGGTCCGGCCCCTTAGCCAGAGGCTGAATGACCGGCGGGCGTGGAGCGGTATCGCCCTCCAGGCGGATGCTTTCGACGATGCCCGCCTGCATCAGCCCGTAGACGATGCGGCGGATTTCGATGTCGCTCAGGCGGTTGGCGCGCGCAATCTGACGGATGGTGTTCTTCGGGTTGACGTACGACACCACCCGCCATTCTTCGACGCTCAGGTTGATGTTGCGCAGCCGCGAATCTGGCCGATCGGTGAACTTGAGTGCCACGTCCAGGTTGGGCAGCTCCTCCTGCAGGCGCTCCCACTCCTTCATGCGCCGCGCGCCCTCCATGATCAGATTCTCAAGGTCGAGGCGCACGGTGATCCGGTCCTCGGGGGGTAGCACGCCGCTGTGGAAGCGGAAGCCGCCTTCGCTCCAGGTGAACAGGCGCAGCACCAATTCGGTGATGTATTTCTGCACCGCCTGGAGGATGGCGGGTTGAGTGAGGTAGCCGGCGTGAATAAGCAGCAACCCCAGCTCCTTGTCGTTCGAGGCCTGAGGTCGCGATCGCAGGAGCTGGGCTTGTTCCTCGGATATCTGCTTGCCGGCGAGAAGGATCGAGATCAGCGTGCCGTCGCTGGAGCGGCTCTGTCCGTAGATCAGCTTGCCCTCGGCAAAGGAGAGGCTGGCGTGGTCGTTCGTTCCCTGGATAGTAAGAGTCCCCGTCTTGCGGGCCAGGTGGACCAGATTGAGAAGCTGGGTCACGCTAAAATCGTGCAGATTGCCCTGGAGGGCCATTCTTGGGAGTCCGAGGGGGCGCGATTCGGCGCGAGCAATTAGGAAATCGCTTCCCTGGGGGAAGCTGGGGGATTATAACCGCAAGCGGGAAGGGGCGTCAAACACAGCGCCCAATGCCTCTCACGCCTTGGGCCGCGCGACAGATCCTCGCGCATGGTGAGCCGGCTCGCCCCCCGTTCATACGCTGCCGGAAAGAGTCCATCGACTTCAAACCTCCACCCCCGACCCCTGGGTATCTCCACCACCCTCTCCGCCAGGCTTTGCTGTCGCGAAGGCAATTGCGAAGCGGAGAGCCTGCCCTGCAAGGGGGGTCAAGGGGTGAGACGCGAGACGAGTTTGCTGCAAGCTGTCGGGCTTCTCTCCTCCGGGTCGCGCGCCCAGGTTTGACCGGCGATTCGAGGCATGTTAGAATTCCTGCCGCAACACGCCCGGTTGGGCGTTTGCTGTATTGGGCCCCCATCGTCTAGCGGCCCAGGACGTGGCCCTCTCAAGGCCAAAACACGAGTTCGAAACTCGTTGGGGGCACTCACCTTGTGCGGGCAAGTTTCGGCAGGCACGATTCCCCGCAAGTTCCAGTGTGTTCTCCGGAAACCCCGTTTGATTCTGCGGACGAAGCACAAGCGGGCAACGTCGGGCCAATAAGATGGAGCGCAGCCTCGAGATGCAGGCCGCGCTGATTTGATCGATCCACTCATCATCCCATGGGCAAGCAGCCAATCGTCTAGGCCTGGGCCTTGGCCTCGAGCTGATCCAACCGGGTGTAGTAGTCCCGAATTTCCTTCAAGTGCGCCCAGGCGATCTTGCCGGTTAAGATCAGGTCATCATCCGTTACGTTGGTCTGTGGATCGCGGGCGCCGTGTTCGAGTTCAACCTCGAGCCCGCGTCGAAACTGCTCCAGGTCGGTTGTCGCCCAATCGAGCCCGAGCCGCCTTCCGGTCGAACGAGCTTCCTCAGCCGAGATCTGTCGTTTGCCA
>MGOA01000038.1 GCA_001796965.1 Chloroflexi bacterium RBG_16_64_43 | reverse complement strand
ATACTGGAATGATACATGACCACTCAGGGGAAGTTAGTCCAAGTACACCCCCAGGGGAGCGCGCCCGCAATGGACGCGATCCCGTTCACATGCCCGACGAGGAAACCATGGCCACGACGGTAGCGGTTTCGGTCGATGTGGGCGAACGGCTGCGCAAACTGCGCGCGGAACGAGCCTACTCTCTGCGGGCCCTGGCTCGCGCCGCGGGTATGTCGGCAAACGCATTGAGCCTGATCGAACGAGGCAAGACCTCCCCCAGCGTCAGCACTCTTTATCGTCTCTCGGATGCCCTGCGCATCCCGGTGACGGCATTCTTCCGCGAAGAGCCGCGCCAGGTGCCGGTGGTGTTCTGCAAGGCCGATCAGCGCATGCGCGTTCCCTTCCCGCGCGGGCTGTGGGAAGGCCTGGGCGGTGACGTCTTCCTCGGCCGTGTGCAGCCCTTCCTGCTAACGCTCGAGACCGGCGCGACGAGCGGCCCGCACCCGATGGTGCACAGCGGTCACGAGTTCATCTTCTGCTTGCGCGGCCAAGTCGAGTACATCGTCGAGCAAGAGGTCTTCATGATCGATCCAGGCGATAGCCTGCTCTTCGCCGCGCATCTTTCCCACCGCTGGCGAAACGCAGGCAAGACCGTGGCCAGCCTGCTGCTCGTCCTTTCAGGAGGCGGAGACGATTTCGCGCCCTCCACGCACGGTGTGTCGGCCCGCGCCGCTGAGGCGCTGCCCGCAGTCGAGCCCGGCGAGGACGAAGGGGTGGAAGACGCGGCTGCTGCGCTGTTCGAGGAAGTGTAAGCGGCGCGCCTGCACCGGCCCCGCACGCACATCAACTCCCTGATCGAAATCACTCGGCTCTATTCGTGCGCGGGATCATCCTGCCTGCATGCGTTCACCCCTTGAGGCGAGCAATGGACTCCGCCGCGGGGTCTCTCGCCGGCGTGTACTCTGATTACCCGCGATTGGATTCCGGTGCGAGGCGCATAGCGGCTGGGGGGACGACGACCTGCGCAGATGGATTACAGACGGTACGTCCAAGCCGGGTGGGCGTACTTCTCCGCGGACAGCGCTTCCGCCCGGCGGAGTTCTGCCTCGCCGAAGCCGGCCTCGATGAAACGCACCGGCAGGGCGGCCGCCAAGCCATCGGCCAGCGCACGCGCCGCCTCGCTCCAATCCACCTCTCGGCCGAGGGCTTCGCTCAGTGTCAGGGCCCGCGTCCGGACGCGGGCCTCGATCTCAGAAGGCGTGCCGTGGGTGATCCGCAAGGCAAGCACGATGCGGGCGATATCGCCCGTGAGAGGCAGCGAGCCATGCTGCAAGACGACCCCGCGCCGGCGCCATTGGGCGCTGCCCATCAGCTTTCGTCCGCCGCTGGTGATCTCGTAGTTGGAAGGCACCTCAAAACACACCGGCCCAAGCGTGGGTTCGGCAGGGTACTCGGCATCCGCCTCTACCTGTGCGCCGAGCGCGCGCAGCCCGGCCGCCAACCCACGACTGAGGCGGCGGTAACTGGGCAGCACACCGCCCGCCATGAGAGGATGGGCTTCGGGAGCTACGACGGCGTAGGTCAATTCGTCGGTGTGAAGAATTGCCCGGCCGCCGGTGGCTCGCCGCACTAGATCCCAACCCAGGTGACGCAGCGCATCCGGGTCAGCATCGGCTGCCGGCTGGGCATGGCCGAGCGAGAGGCACGGTGGGGCCCACGCATACAGGCGCACCGTGGGCGGGCGCGTGCCTGCTTCAACTGCCTCGACCAGTGCCTCATCCATGGCCATGTTCATTGTGCCCGGCTGAGGCGGAGTGAGGACTAAGTGCCAGGTGTCGGCTGGAGTCTGCATAGAGGGCCCGGTCTCACCTGAGGTCATTCTACCCTTCCGATAGATGCCTCGGCCACTTGGGAATGAGGGCTGAACCTAGGCAGAAAACGATCAGTGCGAGCCCCGTCTGAACTCTCGGGTATAATCTCGTCGCTTTGGCCGCGATCGGATGACCCCCACATTGTTCCTGTTTCCTACTCTCCACGTCCAATGACACTTCGCCTGGCGGTGTGTTTCCACTTCAGCCAACCCTTGGCCGAGCGCGCGGGCACTGCCAGCCGGCTGGGTTACCACGGCCTGGTTGCCGCGTTGCAGCGCCACCCCAAACTCAAATTCAACCTTAGCCTGGGTGGGGCTCTGCTCCACGCGCTGCACTGGCTCGATCCGGGAACGCTGGAGCGCCTGCGGGCAGGAGTCCGGGCAGGGCAATTCGCGCTGATGGGCAGCACGTACGCCGGCAACCTTCTTTCCGCCTGCGACGGATGGGACAACGCTCAGCAGCTCGCGCTGCACCGGGCGCTGATGCTGGAGGAATTCGGCGCGGTGCCCACGGTCTTTGCCAACCCAGGCGGGGCCTTCTCGCCCCAGATGGCGCCGCTTCTCGCGGCGGGCGGATACGCGGCCACGGTTGTGGAGGGCCGCATGCTGCGCCAGGCTGGCGTGTCGCTGCCCCTCGTTTACGGCCTGCGGGCTGGCGAACAGGCACTCGGCCTGCTGTGGGCCGAGGAGACGTTGGCTGCGCGCCTGTGTGCGGCGGCATGGTACCGCCGCCCTGAGCTTCTCGAGCGTGGGCTCGATGAACTTGCCGCCTTGCCGCGCACGGACGAGCTGCTGCCTATTCTCGCGCTGGACGGCGACGCGTTCGGAGCATGGGCGCATCAGAACAGTCTGGATCCGCGCGCCGATTGGCAAGGCTTGGAGCAGGTATTAACCCAACTCGAGGGGCGGGGCGACCTCGAACTGGTTGGGCTCGACAACCTGGCCGAGCCGACGCTCTTCATCGAGGGGTTGCTGGAGGGATGGGGCGCCACGCTCGATCGTGCCGCGCTCCTCGAGCCGGCGGGCGAGGCACAGCCGTTCGCCGACTGGCGCGACTACATGCGCCGCTCGCCGACGGTCATCCATTTTCGCCGCTTGCACAACGCCGTTCGCAACCGGCTGACCGCAATCGGGTCGGCCTGGGCCGACCTGGGCTGGGCGGCGCCGCCCCCCGAGTCTCTGCCGGAGGCCTGCGCCACGCTGTATCGCTCGGCCATTCGAACGTTTTGCCTGCATCAGTATCGCTTCGGGCAGCCGGGGCAGGGTGGGCGGGGGCGCCCGGAGTGGGAAGGTGTGGCGGCAACCTTCGCTTTGGCTCGCGCGGCGGAGATTGCAGAGGGGCAGCTCCAGCCGGGCGCGCCGGCGCGGGCCTCGATCGAGGACGTCACCGGCGACGGCGAGGATGAGATCCTGCTTGAGGATCACCGCCGCCTGATCGTGCTCAGCCACTTCGGCGGGCGGGTCGTGTACTGGTTCGATCTGGTGGACGGCGCGCAGCATGTGGGCAACCCGTGGGCAGTGCCCGATGGCCCCTATCGCACCGATGTGGCGCTGATTCAGGGAGTTGCCTCCCTGCCGGCGTGGAGCGCGCTGCCGCCATGGGATCAGCCGCTGCCTCAGCAGGAGGCCGCCCCTGGCCGGCGAGGAGTCTTCTTGCCGGAAGGGCTTATTGCGGAACTTGGCTCGGAGCTTCCGTACTGGCCGTTGCCCGATGGCATGCCCCAGCAGGTTGGGCGCCCGGTGCGCCGCCGCGCGCTAAACGACTTCGTACGGCTGGATGATCAAGCGGTCCTACCCGCCGATTCAGAGCTCGATTTCCGATTGGAGGAGGGCGGCGTAACCTTCTTACGTTTCTTCGGATACCGATTGGAGATGACCAAGAACGTGCGCCTGACGCCCGACGGGTTGCGGGTCAACTACCGGTTTCATAACGCGGGCCATGAGCCGCGCCGCGTGCGGCTGGAGATCGTATCGGAGATTGCGCCCGACGGACAGCGCTTGCTGGCCGCCTCGCCCGATGCGCTCGCGCCGGTGGTGGCCGGCGGCGCACAGCCCGGCGTGCACAACACGCTCAGCGGCACCGCGATCCTCTCACGGGCCTCGCGCGCCTCGTCTGAGCCGACTGCGTTCTCGGCCGGGCTGCTCGCAGTCGAGGTGGCCCAACGGTTCGAATTCAATCTCGGGCCCGGCAAGGCGGAAACGCTGACCCTGCGTCTGCAGGTTCTTTCGGAGCATGAGCAGGGCCTGTTGCGCGGGGGCCTGAAGCGGATCGGCGGCTGGCCGCCAGCCGCGCAGGAGGCCGGCGGCTCATGACCTCTCCTTCCTGGATCTGCGAGGCCGTCTTCTACCAGATCTTCCCCGACCGGTTCGCCAATGGCAATCCGGCCCTTAATCCACCCAACGTGCAGACCTGGGGGGCGGCACCGACACCGCGCGGGTTTCAGGGCGGCGATTTCGCCGGTGTGACCGCCCATCTGGATTACCTTTCCGACCTGGGCGTCAACGCGCTCTATTTCAATCCGGTCTTCCTTGCGTCCTCGAACCATCGCTACAACACCACCGACTACTTCCGTTTCGACCCGAAGCTGGGTTCGGCGGGGGACTTCCGTCAATTACTGGAAGCAGTCCACGGGCGCGGCATGCGCCTGATTCTGGACGGCGTGTTCAATCATTGCGGACGCGGGTTCTTTGCCTTCAGTGATGTGCTCGACAATGACGTCGACTCGCCGTATCGCGAATGGTTCCACATCCAACGCTTCCCGTTGGATGCCTACGGCCCGGGCGAGGCGCACAACTATCAGGGGTGGTGGCGGTTCAAGAGCTTGCCCAAACTAAACGTGCGTAACCCGGCCACCCGTGGTTACTTGCTCGACGTTGCCACATACTGGATCGAGCAGGGCATCGACGGGTGGCGCCTGGATGTCCCCAACGAGATTGATGACATGAGTTTCTGGGGAGAATTCCGCGAACGGGTGAAGCGGGCCAACCCCGAAGCGTACCTGCTGGGCGAAATCTGGGAGGTCGCCCCGCAGTGGGTTGGGCCGGCAGTCTTCGACGGGCTGATCCACTATCCGTTTCGCGAAGCCTGCCTCAACCTGCTGGCCAAGAAGACGCTCGGCGCGGCGGCTTTCGGCGCGCGGTTGTTGGAGATCCTGTCCGCCTACCCCGGCCAGGCCAACTTGGCGCACTATGTCTCACTTGGCTCGCACGACGTGCCGCGCCTGCGCACGTTATTGCGCGGCGACCGCCCACTCGAACAGTTGGCCTTTGATCTGCAGTTCTTTTTCCCCGGCGCACCGGGACTGTATTACGGCGACGAGATCGGCCTCGAGGGCGAAAAGGACCCCGACAATCGGCGTGCCTTCCCGTGGGATACGGCGCGCTGGGATGTCGATTTGCGGCGCCACGTGCAGCGGTTGATTGCGTTGCGCAAGAAGTACCGCGCGCTGCGCGAAGGGAGCTTACGCGTGCTGCCGGTGGAGCCGGCTGAGTCATGCCTGGCGCTGGTGCGCGAGCTTGGCGAAGAAACCCTGGTCCTCTTGGTCAATCTTGGCGACGGACAACGCACGTTGGATTTGGCGCATTCGGATGTTGGATGGACCTCCACGCGCGCATGCCGCGACGAGTTGAGCGGCAGGATCCACCCCCTGAGTGAGCCGGTTGCCGAGTTCGCTCTGCCGCCTCGATCCGCGGTCCTTCTCGCTCCGCTCCAAGACTAGCCCACCCGGCCGGGTGCTGGCGGTCGACCACCTCCCGGGGTCAGTCCGAGCGCCTCGGCGAAGTGGCGCACTGCGCGCAGATGATCGCCGGGCCTCTCCAGCCCGCAGCCCATCGTATTGAGCGAGAGGTGAGTGACCCCCAGCTTCTGCCAGGCGTCGATCGTCGATCTCCAACGCGATGGATCGGGCTCGGCGTACAGCATTCGCACTTCGATGCCGAAGGCACTCTTTGCGCGGCCCGCAGCCGCAAGCGCCTCGCACAACCTCTCGATGAGAGGCTTCGCTGCCGCGGGTTCGCGCCCCGGGGCAATCCATCCGTCGGCCAAGCGTGCCGTCCGGTCGATCACCCGCGGGGCGCTGCCTCCGAACCAAAGCGGGATCGGCTGCTGAACCGGAAGGGGATTGAGCCCGGCATCGTCCACCCGTTCCCAGCGTCCCTGGTATTTCACCAGGGGCTCGGTCCACAGGCGCCGCAGCAACTCTACCTGCTCTTCAAACCGCCGGCCGCGCGTGTGGAAGTCCTTCCCCAGCGCGTCGTATTCAATCGGATTCCAACCCAGCCCCACACCCAGCCGAAGCCGTCCTTGGCACAAGCGGTCGAGGGTTGCTGCCTGCTTGGCCACGAGCGCCGTTTGACGCTGGGGCAGGATCAAGATGGCCGTGCAAAACTCAAGGCTGCGGGTGAAAGCCGCCATGTAAGCGAACAAGACGAACGGCTCGAGGAAAGAAGTGAGATAGGTGTAGGGGCCGGTAAACCCGCCCGGCCTGTCCGGGTTTGCGCCCAGGACGTGATCGTAGGCCAGCAGGTGGGAGTATCCGAGCGCCTCGGCTGTCTGCGCGTAATCGCGCACTGCGATCGGATCGCCTCCGTATTCGGTTTGAGGAAACACGAGTCCGATTTTCAATTAGGTCTTCCCTTCATTGAAGCTCCAGGGTGGCGGTCCACCGCCCGGCGGGGCGTTTGGGCCGGCGGGCGGCCGGGCGGGCCACCCTCTGGAGAAGCGCACTTGTGGCAAGGCGGCAAGGAAATTGCACCATCACCTGCTCGCCAGGGACGCGCGGGACATTCGTCATTATCAGCCCGTTACAGGATCTGACGAAAGAGGTCTTTCGAGTGCTTGACTTGCAGGGAGTCGCGCTGTAATATGCCCAACGATGGTCTTCTGCCGGGCCTGCCCCCCTCAGGTCCGGCGTGGAGACCATCACTTGTTCGGGGCGGCAATGGAACTGCCAGTTTGCGCCGGCTGCAGGACGAGTACAATGAAGGCATCGTCCCCGGCACGCGGGACATAATCTTCTCGAGGCTATCTTGAGTCATCCCTCGCAAAACAGACGGGCGATCGAGGCCTTTCGTGACCTGTTCGAGCCTGAGCCGGTCAATGAAGAGGTCAAGACCATCGTCTGCCCGCGCTGCGGCGGCACGATCAAGGCGGATTCGCTTTACTGCCCATTGTGCCAGCACGACCTTTCGCAGCCGGCGCCTCAGCATGCGAACAGTGCACCGCATGCAGCGGTCCTGCTCGTCTTCGGGGCGTTGCTGCTTCTCGATCTGGCCCTTCCGCTGCTCTTCCTCTACACCCTCAATCCCTTCCCCGGGCATTGGGTCGTCGCAGGTGTTACGCTGCTGCTCTATCTGCTGTTGAAAGTGATGATCGCCCGGCGGGCGGCCGAAGCCCGTGCCGCTCCCAACCGGCCCCCTGCCTTCCACGCCCTGGGGCTGGTCTTGCTATCGCTGGTGCCGGTGGCCTCGTGGTTCGTTGCCGCGATCGCTGCCAGGCGCGTCGCCATGGCGCCTGCGGCGCGAGTCCTATTCCCCGCGCTGGCCGGCCTGCTGCTGGCCGCGGATTTCGCACTGGCGGTCGGGTTCATCCCAGTCTCGGGCGGCGGAGATGTGTTCACCAACCTGCTTAACTGGCCGAATGAAGGCTGGGGCCTCATGCAGCCGCTGCCGACCGGCGAGTGGCCCACGGCGCCGGCGGTGGCCACCATGCAGTTGGGATGCCGCGAAGCGCTCACCATCGGCGAGGCGGAGTTTGGTCAATCGCTGTGCGTTCGGGGAAGGGTGCGGGTGGGCTATGGCCGGCGCGGCAACTACTACATAAAGTTCACCAATGACCCGAAGGCCTTCTACATCGTGGGCTACGATTGGAATTATGAATTCGGCGGAGTGAATCCCGGGGATTGCGTGATGATCGAGGGCTTGATCAACAACCTGGGTGGTGTCCCCGTAATGGTCATCGAAGAAGAGCAATTGGCTTTGTGCCCGCAGTAACCCTATTCCACATCCCCCTGTCCGAAACCACCAAGAGCCGATTTGGAAGAGGGCATAGCACGCCTTACGACTATCCGCGTGCGGGCAGTCTGGGCACGGATTCAGCGCACGCGCGAGGTCAACTGTGCGTCTCCCGAGGTTGCGCGCCGCCGTTGGCCAATGAGGCGGAGCGTGCGCGCGGCCCGAGCCCACTCAAGTGGCCTTCGCCGTAAGCTCGGCCGGGCCGTAGCCAATCCTCGACCAGGTTGGTGTTGCCGTCTGCCATGCCGGTTCGCGTATCGCCACGAGTGCTGAGCGCAATCCCCCCTCGGCGCGCGTAGGTAATCCGGAAGCTCGGCGGACGTATAATCGCCTGAGAGTCCCAATGCCAGCCCAACTCACTTCCATTGCGCCCCAAGCTCCGCCCCGTGCTCGGCGCATGCCGGGTGGACTCCTTTCATTGCTCGTCCTCAGCCTACTTTCTCCAGCCAGCCTCTCCGCGTTCGAGTTGCGCGGCGGAAGCCTCGTATGGGTAGGGGCTCCCGCCTCCGCCGTCCCACTACCCCAGCCAGCGGCCGCCGATTTCGATGGCGATGGTTCCATCGATAGGCTCACCATCAAGGGCGGTCTCGCCCGGGTCACTTCAGGCGATCGCAACGTCTGGCAAAGCCCCGGTGCCTGGAATGTGACCGAAGGGCTGGTGACAGACCTGAACCGCGATGGCAAGCCCGAACTCGCGCTGCTCGTTTGGCGGCCTTACGCTCCCTGGCCGATCGATCGCTTCCTGCCCCACGGCGGCCGCCTGCTTGGATTCCAGGATGAGGCCGGCGCGAGCTGCCATCTCATCCTGATCGGTTGGAGGGACGGCAGCTGGCGCGAAGTGTGGGCAGGCTCGGCTTTGGCCGACCCGCTGTTCCACCTCGCCGCGACGGATATCGACGGCGACGGATTCGAAGAACTCCTGGCGCTGGAGGGGCGCTACAGCGTCAAGCGCTCCACACCCGCAGGCAGTCTCACGCTCTGGCGATGGAACGGATTTGGGTTCAACCTGGATGCCCGTTGGAGCGGACGATTCTCGCAGTTCCAGATTGTGCGCTCGGCCGATGGGCACCCGCTGGTTCTCGTTCAAGGATTATGGAGGTGAACATGCGCGCTCGCTCACTTCGTCCGTGGCAGACGGTCATCGCTGTCCTGGTGTTGGTCGGGCTGGGCTGCAATGCGCTCGGCCTTGTCAGCGACACCCCCGCGCCACCGCTCACCCCGGGCTCCGCAACGCCCGCCGCTCAGCTCACTCCACCCGCAGGTGTCTACTCGCCGGCATTTGCGGAATACCCCGAGATAAGTGTCAGCCTTCCGGCCCAGTTTGGCGGCGGGTATGCGTTGCCCGTGGACCTGCTGCAGGTGAACAACCTGAGCGCTTTTGACCTCTCCGTCGAGGCGCTCCAACGCCTGCGCGATGACGGGTTCGTTGTTGTGCGGCCCGCGCCGGGGACCTACCAGGAGTTCTACCAGGTCTACGAGTCGCTGCGTTACGAGCAAGACCAGCCGGTGTTCATCACCACCGACGCGGTCCTCCACGTCTACCACTTGATCTTCGACAAGATGTTGCGCGATCTCGAACGCGAGAAGTTCATCACGGCCATTGGCGCCTTCACCCGGACGATGCTGGCAGCATCGATCGATCAGCAGGCGGCGGTGACGGGCACGGCGCTCGCGGAGCCGGCGCTGCGCAACGTGGCGTTCTTTGCCGTGGCGGCGCGGCTCTTGGGGCTGACGGATTCCTTCCCGGCTGAGGTCCAGGTCATGGTCGATTCCGAGCTGACGCTGATTCAAGCTCACCAGGGGCCGCAGGTCTCGCCGATCTGGGACCGGGCCGACCTGGCGCCCGAGAAGAAGCTGGTCGAAGACTACAGCCAGTACGTGCCGCGCGGGCATTACACGCGCAGCGAAGAACTGGAGCGCTACTTCCGCGCGATGATGTGGTACGGGCGCCTAACCTTTCGCTTGCGGGATGCCTTCGAGACTCAGCGGGCGCTGCTGGTGGTGCAGGCGCTGCGCGGCGCGTCGTCGTCCGAGGCGGGCAGCGCCGAGAACTTGTGGCGCTCGGTTTACGAGCCCACCGTCTTCATCGTGGGCAAGGCCGACGATCTGTCGGTGCAGGAGTACGGCGCGTTGTCGGATGGAATCTTCGGCGTGGGAGCGCCGCCCGCCTCCTTCGCCGACGGCGTGAAGCTGGATCAGTTCCGTGAGGCTGCGGCCAAACTGCCCCCTCCGCAAGTCAATTCGATGTGGGTGTGGATCTGGGAGGACAAGCAGGAAGCCACCAGCGGGTTCCGCGTCATGGGCCAGCGCTTCACATTGGATGCCTATGTCTTCGGCCAGCTCATCTGGCGCAATGTGGGAACGGCCGACAACCCGCGCGGCCTGCCGAAGGGGTTGGATTTCTTCGCCGCGATGGGCTCGCCGGAAGCGCTGGGCATTCTCGATGCGCAAGGCGAGACGGCCTATGCCAACTACCCATCTCAAATGCAGAAGGTGCAAACCGAAATCGCCGCCCTGGGCAAGGATTCGTGGACGCAAAACCTGTATTGGGCGTGGCTGTATTCCTTCCAACCGCTGCTCGCGCCGAAAGATGCGCGCTACCCGGCCTTCATGCGCAGCACGGCGTGGCTGCGCAAGGATCTGAACACCGCGCTCGGCTCGTGGACTGAACTCAAACACGACACGATTCTCTACGCCAAGCAAGTCATGGCGGAGATGGGCGGCATGGGCCCGGACAATCCTCCGCACTCGTACGTCGAGCCCAACCCGGAAGCCTTTGCCCGGCTGCTGGCGCTCTCTCAGATGACGCGCACGGGCCTGGGTCAGCGCGGCCTCTTGACCGACCTGACGCGCAGCAATCTGGAGAATCTCGAGGACCTGCTGGCCTTCCTGAAGGGATCTGCCGAAAAGGAGCTTTCAGGCGCGCCCATCTCGGATGACGATTACACGCGCATGCGCTACTTCGGCGGCGAAATCGAAGCGCTGACCCTGGCGGCCGCCGACCGCGATCCAAACGATCCTTCGCAGCGCGACTTGCACGATCAGAAGGCGGCCCTTGTGGCGGATGTTGCCACCGGCATCGGCCGCGACGGCCTGCTGGCGGTGCTGGAGGAGGCCATCGGCCAGCCGGCGGTGATCTACGTGGTCGCGCCCGATACGCCGTGGCGCGTCGCCGCAGGCGCGGTCTTCACCTACTACGAATTCACCGTGACTCCAGAGAATCGCATGACCGACGAAGCCTGGCAGGCGCAGGAGGAGGGCGGCCTGGCCCCCCCGCTGCCGGACTGGACGTCGATGTTCTTGATTCCGTGAAGGCTGGGTCGAGGTGGCAGGCGGCATTGTCGAGGCCAGGCCCGGCGCTCCGCCGGGCCTGGCCTCAGGGCCGCGCGCGGAGCCGGGCGCATCAGGCGCTGCGTGTGGTGCTGGCGGCTGCCGCGCTATGGGCGCTGGCCGCGTGTGCCCCGCGCCCCAAGGGCGTCCGGCTCATGTTGCTTGGCGACATCATGCTCGGGCGAGGGGTCGCCCAGGCTTACGTTGGCGAAAGCTGGGAGTCCGCGCTTGAGGCAATTGGCCCACTCACCGCTCAGGCACATCTCACCGCCGCTAACCTCGAATCCCCGCTGACCTTTCATCCGCGCGCGGCGCCTGTGGGGTACGATCTGCGTGCGCCCCCCGAATCGGTACGCGCCTTGAGCGGCAGCGGCGTCTCGCTCGTCTCGCTGGCCAACAATCACATCTTGGATGGCGGACAATCAGGCCTGACGCAGACCCTGGACGTTCTGCGAGAAGCGGGCATCGGTGCAATCGGTCCGGACGGGGAGGTGGTTGTGCGCCAGGCCGACGGCGTGAAGCTGGCCTTCCTGGCATTCGACGATGTGTCTCAACCGCTGGACCTCAACCAGGCCGCAGGTGAGGTGCGACGCGCGAGGGCCCAAGGCGGATTGGTCGTGGTCTCGATCCACTGGGGTCACGAATACCTCAGCGTGCCGGACGATCGCCAGCAGGCACTGGCGCGTGCGCTGGCCGACGCCGGCGCCAGTGTGATCTGGGGTCATCACCCGCATGTAGTCCAGCCGGTGGAATGGGTGCAGGGCGGGGCACTGCCTTACACAACTTTGGTTGCCTACAGCCTGGGCAACGTGCTCTTCGATCAGGCTGGGCCGCCCGCTACCCGGCGCGGTGTGGCATTGAGTCTCACACTGGAAAGAGACGGCGCCCACGCGGTGTGGGCCTTTGCCTTCGTCATGGATCCGTCCCGATTCGAGCTTCGCTCAGCCGACCGCGCGGCGCGCCTCGCGCTGCAGGCTTCTCTTGGTCCCGCAGTAACCGTCGTTCGCTGAGGAGGCGCGGCCCGGCCGCAGGTTGGCCATCCTGGAGACCGGCAGAGACCTCTCCAAGGCCCGGGTGTGCACGGCTTTATCCGCTTTTCGTGGCTGCGAAGATACTGCCGTCGCGGCAATTGAACGGAGTCGAGTTCGAGTGCATCGACTGCCGCGAGAGATGTGGAGCAGACCCCGTAGTATACTCACCGTGTCAATCGTACGGACCCCATCCCACCTCGTGAGGGTGATGCATGCCGGCACTAGGTGCGTTCACATTCGTCTTGCACTCCCACTTCCCCTATTGCCGCCAGGCTGGGCGCTGGCCTCACGGGGAGGAGTGGATCCACGAAGCGGCCGCCGAAACCTACGTTCCACTGCTCAACGCGCTTTATGATCTACGCGAACAAGGGCTGCGACTGCGCCTGACGATGAGCCTGTCTCCCGTCCTTGCGGAACAGCTCAATGACGCAGATATCCGCGTCAACTTCGTGGAGTATCTGCGCGAGAAGATCGGCGTCGCGCACGCCGACGAGCGTCGCCACGAGGAATCCAGGGATGGGCATCTACAGCGCCTCGCGCGCTTCTACAGCCAGTGGTATGCGCACATCCTCAACAGTTACGAGGAGCGGTTCTCGGGCGATGTGATCGCGGCCTTCCGTCGCCTGCAGGATGAGGGCCTGATCGAAATCATCACCTGCGGGGCAACCCATGGCTACTTGCCGCTGCTCGGCCGCGATGAATCCATCTCGCTGCAAGTGAAGACGGCCGTGGCCTCCTACCGGCGCCTGTTCGGTCGCGACCCGCGCGCCATCTGGTTGCCCGAATGCGCCTACCGGCCAGGCTACACTGCCGAAAGCGGATTGGCGCGGCCCGGCCTGGAAGAATTCCTCATGCGCAGCGGGCTGCGCGCCTTCTTCAGCGACACGCACACCGTGGAGGGAGGCGAGCTTTCTGGCCCCGCCGCCGGACAGGCCATCGGCCCGTACGGGCAGGTGACCCGGCGCTACACCGTCCCGATGCATGCGGACGATCCGCCCCAGGTGGCCTCTGCGTTCCAACCGTACTACGTGGGGTCCTCCACCGTGGCGGTCATTGCGCGTAACAAGCAGACCGGGCTGCAGGTTTGGAGCGCCGAATGGGGCTACCCGGGCGAGGCCTCCTATCGTGAATTCCACAAGAAGGATGGCACTTCGGGTTTGCAGTACTGGCGCGTCACCGGCCCGCGTGTGGATCTCGGATCCAAAGATTTGTATGATCCGGAAACCGCGCAGGAACGAGTACGCTCCCATGCCGATCACTTTGCAGCGCTGATCGAGCGCGAGTTGGCCGCCTATGCCGCATCCAGTGGCCGCTTTGGTTTGCTGGCCGCCAACTACGATACCGAGCTCTTCGGTCATTGGTGGTTTGAAGGTGTGGATTGGCTGCGGGAGGTGATCGCCCGCGTAGGGCGCAACCCGCAGGTGGATCTCACCACAGCCAGCGACTTTCTCGAGACCCGCCCGCCGCGTGAGTCGCTCGACCTGCTCGAGAGTTCGTGGGGCGCGGGCGGGCAGCATTTTGTCTGGGACAACCCGGATACGCATTGGATGTGGGCGTCGATCCATAAGGCCGAGGATCGGATGGCCAGTCTGGTTGCGCGCTTTGCCCATCCCGGCGCACTCGAGCGCACGCTGCTCAACCAGGCCGCGCGTGAGTTGCTGCTGGTCCAATCTTCCGATTGGCCGTTTTTGGTGACCACGGGCCAGGCGGGCGAATATGCCATCCAGCGCTTCCGCAGTCACCTCGACCGTTTTGACGGACTGGCCGCATCCCTCGAGAGCCGGGCGCCGGATGCGGCGTTGGCTGAGGAATTGTGGCAGAAGGACAAGATCTTCGAGAACATCGACTACACGTGGTTCGGGCCGTGAGCCAGGGTCGCCGACCGCAAACCACGAGCAGGCTCGCGCCGCGCCGCAGGCCCGGCGAGAGCGCGACGGCGCGCTTGCGAGTGCTGTTTCTCATCAACGAAGCCGAGCCCCTGGTCAAGGTCGGCGGGTTGGCGGATGTGGGTGGCAGCCTGCCGGCTGCGCTGCGCGAGATTGGCCTGGATGTTCGCCTGGCCCTGCCCCTGCATCCAACTCTTCGGCCGCTCGTCAAAGGCGAGCGCCCCTCGGCAGCGCTCCCCATTTCCGGGGCACGCGGGCCGCAAACCGCGAGCATCTACACCAGACGCCTGGGCCGCGTCCCGCTGTGGCTCATCGACGGCCCGCCCTTGCGCGAGGCCGATCACATCTACCACACACGGCCGGAGGAGGACGCCGGCAAGCTGGTCTTCGCCTCAATTGCAGCCCTGCGCCATGCTGCGCACTGCGGCTGGGTGCCTCAAGTTGTCCACGCTCACGATTGGCACACGGCGGCCGCGCTGCATTGGATGCGGTCAGAAGCCTCCTCTGTCAGCCCCCTTTCGGCCAGCGCCGGGGTTCTGACAATCCACAACCTCCCATATCTCGGACAGAATGCCGGGGCTGCGCTGCGAGAATACGGCCTGCCGCCGCCGGGCGAACCCGACGGGCCGGCCATCGGCCCCGACACCCCTTACGCATATGTGCCGGAGTGGGCCCGCGATGCGTTGCTCGCCTTGGGCATCGCCTCGGCCGAGCGGATCGTGGCTGTGAGCCCCACGTATGCCCGCGAAATCCTCACGCCCGAATACGGTAGCGGGCTGCACGGTTTGCTGCAGGCGCGAGCCGATGGCCTGACTGGAATTCTCAACGGACTGGACGTACGTCTCTGGGACCCATCCCGCGATTCGAGGCTGGCGGCGCGATTCGATGCAACCCGGATCGATCGGCGCGCGAGAAACACGGCCGCATTGCGCGTGGGCTTCGGGCTGGATGGCCACGGCGAGCGTCCCTTGGCTGGCATCGTCTCGCGCCTCGACCGACAGAAGGGGTTGGACTACGCGTTGCCGGCACTTGAGGGATGGCTAGCCGCGGAAGGGCAGCTGGTCGTTCTGGCGGCGGGAGATCCCGAACTGCAGCGAGCTTACGTTGAGTTGGGCGAACGGCATCCCGGCCAGGTGGGGGTGCGCATCGGCTACGACCCGGAGTTGGCCGCACGCATATATGCAGGCGCGCATCTCTTGGTGATGCCTTCGCGATACGAACCGTGCGGGCTGAGTCAGATGATCGCTATGCGCTACGGTTGCCTGCCGCTGGTTCGTTCGGCCGGCGGATTGAAGGACACGGTGCGCGACGCCGAACGGCCGGGGGGCACGGGATTTGTGTTCGATGCGGCCACGCCGGAAGCCTTGGCGCAGGCCTTGGCGCGCGCCATGAGTTTGTTCGCCCAGCCTCGCCGTTGGCGGTTGCTTCAGCTGCGGGGAATGAAAAAGGAATTCGGCTGGGCGAATTCAGCCCGACGCTACAAGCAGGTTTACCAGCAGGCCGTGCGCGCCCGCGCGCGCTCGGCTCGGCTGACACAGGAGGCGCGATGAGGGTGCGTGCGGTCGTCCTGGCGGGCGGTGAAGGCTCGCGGCTGGGCGTACTCACGGTCAAGCGCACGAAACCGGCGGTGCCCTTCGGCGGAAAGTACCGTATCATCGATTTCACCCTCTCTAATTGCGTCAACTCGGAGATCTTCGATGTGATGATGCTGGCTCAGTACCGTCCGCATTCGCTGATCGAGCACATTGGCGACGGCGGCCCGTGGGATCTCGATCGCAGCTTCACCGGAGGAATCAAACTCTACCCGCCTTACACCGGGCGACGCTCCACGGAGTGGTACCGCGGAACGGCCGACGCCGTTTGGCAGAACCTCTCGTTCGTCGAGAGCACCCGACCTGATCTGGTGCTTGTGCTTGCCGGCGACCACATCTACGCTATGGACTACGACCCGTTGATCGCTTTCCACATGGACCATGAGGCCGATGCCACTCTTGCGACGATACGCGTGGCGCCCGGGGAGGCTTCGCGCTTCGGCATTCTGGCCACCGACGACCACTTTCGCGTGGTGTCGTTCGAAGAGAAACCCGCGCAGCCGAAGGGCACCCTGGCCAACATGGGCGTGTATCTGTTCAATGTGGATTTCCTCGACCGGGTGTTGCGTTCCGACGGCCAGCGCGAAGAATCGCATCACGATTTCGGGCGAGACATCCTACCCGGCATCGTGGCCGCAGGCGCGCGTTTGTTCGCCTTCCCGTACACCGGCTACTGGGTGGATGTGGGCACCATCGATTCCTATTGGAAGGCCCACATGGACCTGTTGGCCGTGCCGCCCTCGATCGACATGCGCAACCGTTCGTGGGTCATTCACACCCGTTCGGAGGAACGTCCACCGGTGCTGGTGCGCGACAGCGCCCATATCGTGGATAGCCTGCTGGCCGATGGGACGGTGATCGGCAAAGACGCGGTGATCGAACGCTCGGTGCTTTCACCCGGCGTGCGCGTGGGCGAAGGAGCGGTGGTCCGCGATTCGGTGATCATGACGGATACTCAAATCGGCCAGGGAGCCGTCGTCGAGCGGGCAGTGATCGACAAGCGAGCTCAAATCGGGGTGCGCTCGAGGGTGGGCGAGCGGCTGGACGATCCGGTCGGTAGCATCGTTACCGTCGGCAAGGGCAGCGCCATTCCTCTGGGCGCGGTGATTGGTGCGGGCGCTGTCATCGGGACCGAAGTGACAGCCGATCGCGTTCCCGCAAAAGTTGATCGCCAACAGGAAGTCTGGATGGCGGAGACCTGACCCGGTGATCGATCTGACACGCCGCGCGGGCATACTCCTCCATCCCAGCTCACTCCCCGGGCCGTTCGGCATCGGCGATCTGGGTCCGGCAGCTGAGGCGTGGGTAAGCTGGCTGGCGGAGGCGCGGCAGACTCTCTGGCAAGTCCTGCCTCTGGGCCCCACCGGGTACGGCGATTCGCCCTACCAGGCGCTTTCCGCCTTTGCAGGCAATCCTCTGCTCATCAGCCCGGATCGCCTGGTCGAGGCGGGCCTGCTGACGCGCGCCGAGCTCGACCCCATGCCCGTTGTCTCTTCTCAGCGCGTCCAGTTTGGGCAGGTCATCGACTATAAGCGGGGCGTGCTGAGGCGCGCATTTGAGCGCTACCGCAGCCTCGGCCGTTCGCCGTGGAGGGCACGCGCGGAGGCCTTCCTTGAGAACGAGCGCCATTGGCTAGATGACTTCGCCATGTTCGCCGCGCTCAAGGCCGACTTCGGCGGCCGGCCGTGGAATGAATGGCCGCGCGACCTGGCACGTCGCGTGCCGCAATCGCTGGCCGACGCGCGCCAGCGTCTGGCGGATGAGATCGACAGGGTCATTTTTGAACAGGTTCTATTCCGAAGTCAGTGGGACCAGCTGCGGGCGAGGGTGCGCGAATCGGGCATACAAGTCATCGGCGACGTCCCGCTGTACCTGGCGTACGACAGCGCGGAGGTATGGGCCAACCCCGAGCTCTTCCGGCTGGATTCGCGTGGAGCCCCGACGCACGTTGCGGGCGTTCCACCAGACTACTTCAGCCCGACCGGGCAGCGCTGGGGCAACCCGCTCTATCGCTGGGCACGGCACCGCGCCGATGGATTCGCCTGGTGGCAACGCCGGGGGCAGAGCGCAATGGGCCTCAGCGATTGGGTTCGCATCGACCACTTTCGCGGGCTGGCTGCGTATTGGGAGGTTCCGGCCAGCAGCCCGACTGCCGAGAAGGGCCGCTGGGTGCGGGCGCCCGGCGCTGCCCTGCTGACGGCCCTCGCCCAACATGCGCCTCGCCTGCCACTGATTGCGGAAGACCTCGGGGTCCTGACGGAGGATGTCGTCGAACTGCGCACACGCTTTGGCCTGCCGGGCTTGCGCGTACTGCAGTTCGCCTTCGACGGCGACAGCCGCAATCCGTTTCTGCCCCACAACTACGAAACCGCAACGGTAGTCTTCACCGGCACGCACGACAACGACACCGCGCGCGGATGGTACGAGAGTGCCGATGAATCGGTCCGCGATTGCGCTCGGCGCTATCTGGGGCGCGACGGAAGCGACATGTCCTGGGACCTGATGCGGCTGGCGTGGAATTCCGTGGCCTGCATGGCACTGGCCCCGCTGCAAGATGTTCTCGCGTTGGGCAGCGAGGCACGCATGAACTTCCCGGGTCGTGCGGCGGGGAATTGGGACTGGCGTTTCGCCGAAGGCGATCTGACCCCGGACCTCGCGAAGCGGCTGGGCGAACTCACCACCCTGGCGGGTCGTACCGGTGCCGAGACCACAAGTGTGTTGCCCAGGCTCTACTGAGCCCGTCAGGTCCGCGGCTGCCGGCGGATGTGCTTCGCGGGCGTGCCAAGGTCGCTCGCACCGCTTTCTGCCGGCGGCCCGACGTGGTGGAGGACGAGCAAGGTTACATCATCGAACGGCTCGCGTGCGCCCACATGCTCTTCGAGCGCTGCTTCCACCGCGCGGGTGACGGCTTCCGCACCCGCTGGCGCCGCATCGGTTACTGTGCGCGTAAATCGAGGCACTCCGAATTCCTCGAGTGCGGGATTGTGAGCGTCGATCACCCCGTCGGTGTACAGAGCTAACGTGTCTCCCGGATCGACCTGCAGCTCGCTCGTGGCGTAGGTTGCATCCTCGATGACACCCAGGGCCACGCCGTGATCCGTCAACCAGCGCGGCTGGCCCTCGGCCGGCAGAAACAGGGGCGGGTTGTGCCCGGCGTTGGCGTACTGCAATCGTCCGGAGGCGGGCTCCCAAACGGCGTAGACCAGGGTGACGAAGAGCTCAGCTTGCGAATCGGAGAAGAGCAGCGCGTTCACGCGCGCCAATGTCTCGGCTGGGTCGATCCGGCTGATAGCCACTGCGCGCATGAGCGTGCGGCAAAGGGCCATATACAGCGCGGCCGGCACACCCTTATCTGCTACGTCTGCGATGACCACGCCCCAGCGCGGGCCGGAGGATGCCCGGCGTGGATCCGAAGGCGTCGGCGCCGGCAATGGGAAGAGGTCGTAGAAATCGCCGCCCACTTCGCGGGCCGACTTCCAGAACGCGCTGAGCTGCCATCCTTCGGGCTGCGGCAGGCTGCGGGGCAGGAAAGAGGTTTGTATCTCCCGCGCCAATTCGAGCTCACGCTCAAGGCGTCGGCCCAATTCGAGTTCCGCGGCAATACGCTTCGACTCGAGCACTGCGGCCAACTGTTGGACGATGCCCAACAACAGGTCGTCTTCGTGGGTCCGGTGCGAAACCGTGGGTTCCAGACCAGTTTCGCCGGGCTCAGGCATCGAGAGAAGGCCAAGCAGCCGCCCGCCGTACTTGAGGGCGTACACGTGCACCCTTTCCTGGCCCTGAACGAAATCGAGCGCCGGTGCCGGGCGGCTGATCCATTCGGCGAGCGATGGCTCGGCCGAGGACCTGCTTGGCGCGGGTGGGTTGAATGCTGAGTAACTCGGGCGCGCGTGTTGGAATGCGCGTACTTGCGCCGGGCCCAGGCCGACTGCGCTTTCGGGGTAGAACCAGCCTGACTCTTCGGTGGCCCGCCACACCAGGGCCCAAGGCCGATCGACCATGGTCGGGAGGAGTTGCACCAAGGCGGTGAGCGTTTCGTCGGGCGAGGTAGGTGCCGATGCCGTCTCGGCCACACGCAGGAGCGAGGCCGAAAGCCAGGCCGCCTCCCGTTCGCGCGTGAAGAGTTGGGCATTGCGCAAGGCGATGGCCACCATCGCCGCGAAGGCCTGCGCGAGCTGCAGGTCGTCGGGCGAATAGGCCCCCCGTTGCAGCGATTGAAAATCGAACACCCCCAGTATGTGTTCCCCGAACACTAACGGCACGGCCATCTCGGTGCGCGTGTCATCCCAGCCGATGGCGGCGATGTAACGCGGGTCGTCGCGAACGTCTGGGATGAGCACCGGTTCGCCCGTACGGGCCACGAAGGCAATCAGGCCGGGTCCATCGAGCGCATATTGGCGGACATGCTCCGGCTCACCGCCGGCGCGCAGAAGAATCTGGTTTCCTTGGCGTAGGAAGATCTGCACCCGCTCGATACCCAGGCGGGCCGAAGTGAGGCGGACGATTTCAACCAGCAGTTTTTCTGGATCGAGGATCGACGACGCGGCGCGCGTGACGTCGCCAATCGCCTCCAGTTGTTCGGCACGCCGCTGTTCGATCTGGTAGGTCTGATTCTCAAGGACGGCGATTGCCAGATGACCGGCCAGCAGCTCGGCCGCGGCCTGAAAATCCGGGCCGAGCATCTGCGCCTGGGCGGTATGCATCTCCAGGGTTCCCACCACCCGGTCCTCGATGATCATGGGCACGGCCAGGGCGGCTGCGGCGCCCGGCGCCAACCATCCACCGCGATCGGCTTCCTGTTGGATGAGTACCGGCTGGCGTCGAGCTGCCGCCAGGCCCGATAAGCCGGCACCAATTGCCAGTTCGCGTGGTGTCTGGCCCTCGTGCGCCGTCTCGGCCTGCAGCACAAGGTGGTCGGTGCGCCACGCGGTCTCGCGCTCGCCGGCTTGGTCGGCGCTGCTCTCAATGGCGCCGCGGTGCCAGCCCAAGGCGCTCTGCCACTCGTAAATGCGCACGACCTCGAACTCGAACGTTCCGGCAACCTGATGAACAACCTGGCGGTAGAGGTCCGGCAGCGGCTGCAACCCCTGGATCTGGCGTGAGACCTCGCCCAGCAATGCCTGATAGCGCGCTCGCCGCAACGCCTCCTCGAGCATGCGCGCATTGGCCATCGCTGCCGCGACATAGTTGGCGAGGATTCCGACGATGCGCAGGTGGCTCTCGGTGAAGGCGTTGGGTGTGCGGCTCTGGATCGATATGGCCCCGATCACATCGTCGCGCGTCATCAGCGGCACGAAGATGGCCGAGCGCGGCGGATCGTCGTCCACATAGCGCGGGCGCGCCGGCAAGTGGTCCATGTCTTTGGTGAAGTCGCCGACCAACAGCGGCTGGCGGGTGCGGCGCAGCCAGCCCACGATGCCCTCCTGACCGGGCGAAAGAGCGAAGCGTGAGGGCGGTAGGCGTTCTCCGTCCCGCGTCCAGAAGATGACCGCGTAATCGTTGCCCTCGAACAGGCCCAACTGGAACAAGCGTGTATCAACGATCCGGCCGGCCACTTCGTAGACCTTCTCGGCCAGGCGCTGCACGTCGAGCGGCGTGGTCAACACCACCCGCCCGGCTTCGGCCAACTGGGCCAACTCGCTCACCCGCGATTCGAGGCTGCGGCGCGAGCGGATACGCAGGCCCATGACAGTGAAGCCTGCACCCAGGAAGAGGATCAATACCGCCAGCAGAATATTCTCCATCAGGGCGTCACTCGGCCGGAGAGAAACCTGGACGGAACTTGCACATCGAGAGGATGTTTCGGTTGCCGCGGCGTGTGAAGCGAACCCCGTCCATGGCGCGGTGGATGATCAGCCGCCCCAGCCCGCCGACCGTGATTTCCGTCTCCGTCGATTCCCAGGGCGGCGCGCTGGGCGGGGTGGGGTCCCAGGCCATGCCTTCGTCTACAAAGGAAATCAACAGGCCGTTCGCCACGCCGCGACAGCGGACGAATACCGGCCCATCCGATTCCCCGCCGTAGGCGTGGACCACGATGTTGACGAAGGCCTCGTCGGCCGCGAGTTCGCATGCGAAGGTCTCCCGCTCGGGGAGACCTTCGCGAAGTGCGCAGCCGTGCACGAACTGGCGCACGCGGGCAAGCTCGGTGAGGCGCGCAGTGACTCGCAAGCGCTGGGTGATGACGGGCATGCTGTACGGTTGGGAAGGCGGATCGCTGCTCAGAAGCTGGCGACCGCCGCCTCGCGCGAGGGATGCATGTCGATGACCGAGTCGAGCCCGGCCAGCTTCATCACTTCGGCGGCCCGCGCGTTGGCCGCGGCGACGCATACGTTGCCGCCGTTCTTGCGGGTGCTCTTCATCGTCGAGACGATGACCCGCAAGCCGGCCGACGAAAGGAAATCGATCTTGGAGAGATCGAGCACCAGGTTCGTCCGCCCGGACTCCACAAGTCGCCGAAGCTCGGCTTCGAACTCCGCCGAGGTATTGGAATCCACTCGGCCGACCGGCTGAACCACGGCGACCCGTTTGTACTCGGTGATCTTGACTTCCATTCTATCCTCCGCTTCTCGACCCATCGCCCGGGGGATGGGGGTTGAACCTCGGCAGAGCTTTCAGATGTCTCGTGACACAACGAAGTCTGCCAGCTCCAGCAAACCATCGCGGTAGCGGCCGGCCGTCACGCCGTGTAAGGCATCGCGTGCAGCGGATGCGAAGCGCCGCGCTTCCGCCATCGCCACCGGAATAGCCTCCGAGCGAGCGATCTCACCTACCAGCCGGTCGACATCCGCCTGATGCCGGTGCTCCGGATCGAGCACCGCTTGCACATCCTGATCCTCGGGGTGCTGTTCACCATAGCATAGGACG
>MGOA01000037.1 GCA_001796965.1 Chloroflexi bacterium RBG_16_64_43 | reverse complement strand
GGAAGACGAAGTTCCGAATGCCCACACCGCCAAGGAGGGCCAGCGCCTCAGCCGGCCAGACGGGACGGCCGTCTACGACGGCACCGATCACAACGGCCAAGCGGTGCATCTCGACAAGACCATCGTCATGAAGACGGGCGAGGTTGTGGACCTGCGACCGGACATCGATCCCAACTACAAGTTCTTCAAGGATGGCCCGGGGTATTCGGCCAAGTAGCCGGCCACGGGGCGTTCATGGGAGCCGCAAGGCTCCCTTTTTATTGGGCGCGCCAGGAGAGAGATCCATGGAAGAACGCATCGAACACGACACAATGGGCGAGGTGCGAGTTCCGGCGCAGGCACTCTACGGCGCGCAGACGATACGTGCGGTCGTCAATTTCCCGGTTTCGGACCGGAGGCCCTGGCGCGCGTTCATCTGGTCGCTGGGTGCCATCAAACTGGCGGCAGCGGAGGTCAATCGCGATCTGGGCTTGCTCGAGCCGGACAAGGCCTCGGCCATCGCCCAGGCGGCGCGCGAAGTCATGGAGGGCCGCTGGGACGCCGAGTTCGTTGTCGACCCGTTCCAAGCCGGGGCTGGCACGAGCCATCATATGAATGCCAACGAGGTTCTCGCCAACCGCGCCACGCTGATCCTCGGCGGCGTTTTGGGAGAGTACCGCGTACATCCCAACGATGACGTCAACCTTGGGCAATCCACCAATGATGTCATTCCCACCGCGATTCGCCTCGGCTGCCTGTGGCGGATGGAAGATCTGCTGGGAGTGGTTGATCAGCTGACTGGGGAACTGCGCCACAAGGCCGAATCCTTCGACTCGATTGTCAAATCCGGCCGGACACATCTGCAGGATGCTGTGCCGGTTCGCCTGGGCCAGGAATTCGGAGCCTACGCTCACGCGGTGGCGCATGATCGAGCACGTCTGTCACGCGCTGCAGAGGGCTTGCGCCGGTTAGGTATCGGCGGAACCGCTGTCGGTACGGGTCTCAACGCACACCCCGAGTTCCACCCGCGCATGGTGGCGCGCCTGCGCGAAGTCACCGGCCTCGACCTCTCGACCTCCTCCGACCTGTTCGAATCGATGCAGTCGATGGCGGATGCCGTGGATTTCTCGGCCGCCATGCGGACCTTGGCCCTCACCCTCACACGCATCGCCAACGATTTGCGCCTGATGGCCAGCGGCCCGGCCTCCGGCTTGGATGAGATCCGGTTTGCCCCGCTCCAGCCCGGTTCGTCGATCATGCCCGGCAAGGTCAATCCGGTCATGGCGGAGATGCTCAACCAGGCGATGTACCAGATCCTGGGCCTCGACCTGGCGGTGGCCCTGGCCTCACAGGCCGGCCAATTCGAGCTCAATGTGATGATGCCAATCATCGCTCACGACCTGTTCGAGATGATGCAGTTGATGATCGGTGCGATCGGTGCCTTTGCCGAGCGCGGGGTCAAGAGCCTGATGGCCAATCCGGAGCGAGCTGCACAAGGGCTGGAGCGCAACGCCATCATCGCCACAGCCCTCAACCCGCTCATCGGCTACGCTGCGGCCGCAGAACTGGTGAAGGCGGCGCAAGCCGCCGGGCGCGGCCTGCGCGAGGTGGCCCTCGAGCGCGCGAAGCGCGGCGAGCTCGCACACCGGCATGCAGCGCGAGCGGTCACTCCGGCTGAGGTGGAGACCGCGCTCAATGATGTGCGCCGCCTGACAGAGGGCGGGCTACAGAACGATGCCCAGGCATCCCATGCCTGATGAAGGGGAAGAAGAACTCTGCTTGACGGCGCGGCAGGTGGAGGCGATGCGCACAGCGTGCACTGCCGCCTTGCCCGACGAGGGCTGTGGGCTGGTGTTCGGCCACGGACAACGCGTTGAACGCGTTGTCCCAATCCGGAATGCGCTGCACAGCGCCGTTCGATTCCGCCTTGAGCCGCAGGCTCAGTTGGCTGCGATGCAAGAGGCGGAAGAGCAGGGCTTGGAACTGCTGGCCATCTATCATTCCCACCCGCGCGGGCCCGATCATCCGTCTGCGACGGACATAGAAGAAGCGGCCTATCCGCAGGCCGCATACTTGATCTGGTGGCAAGATACTTCCCAACGCTGGCAGGTGAGACTGTTCTGGCTCGAAGGTGTCGAAGACTCGCGAGCGCCGCGAGGCTATCGCCTGGGGCGCCTCATGGTGGAGGCCGAGGGCGAAGGAGGTCCCACTTAGATGAGAGCCAGCACCAGGCCCAGCGCAAACCCCGCGGTCAGGCTGGCGAGTGCCGGACGGAAGTAGCCGCGCACAGCATACAGTCCGGCGAGAGTCCGCTCAGTGAAAGTCCACGCCCGCAACTGAAACTTGAGCCAGGCTAAATCGGTGGGATTCATCGCATGCCTCCTACTTCGACGTGCTGACCTTGATCAGGCGGCCTTCCTCGTCGGCCACGGCGCGCACAATGCGTGACATCTCCGCCCCGTCTGAGGTGCGCACCTTGCCGCGGTAGGTGAGCACGAAATTACCTCCCTGACCCGAGATGCTTGGACGTGCCCCGCGCATTTCCGGGTAGTCGTGATAGACCTGCTTGCTCACGCGTTCGATGGCTTGCGCTTGAAGTCCCATGTGCCTCCTCGCTTTCCCCGCCTGCGCTGCGGCTACCCCGCGCGCGGCGCCGCTGAGCGCCCCCCGGCTGGCGCGACCGTCGGGTCGTCGATTGGGCGTCGCCGCCGTCGCAAAAAAGCTGGAATATCGAGATCTTCTTCGGCAGGTGGCGGCTCCACGCGGTGGCCCGCCGCTGCCACGGAGGCAGACGCCCCCACTCGCCCGCCGCGGCTGAGGGTTGCCGGGGCCGTGCGATCGGAGCCACCTGGAGTGCCACTGTGCAGAATGACGTGCGAGGCGCCGGCCAGCACGTGGCCGAGAGGCTGCCCGCCGACGCCGGTGGCGATAATGATCGCCTGCACTCGGCCCTGCATGGCGGGATCGATGGCCGCGCCGAAGACCACTTCAGCGTCGTGTGCACCGGCGGCGCTCACCTCCTGCATTGCCTTGTGGACTTCCATGAGCTCCAGATCCTCTCCGCCGGTGAAATGGACGAGAATCCCGGCGGCCGTGTCGAGCGAGCCAATCTCGAGCATCGGGTTACGCAGCGCGCAGCGGATGGCATCCACCGCCTTCTCCGGCCCCGAGCCTTGACCGACTGCGAAATAGGCGCCTCCCGCCAATTGCATCAGCGAGCGAACGTGCGAAAAATCGACATTGACCAGCCCGGGGCGGGTAATCAGCTCAGTAATAGCCTGCACCCCCTGACGCAGTACATCGTCGGCCAAGCGCAGCGCGACGTCGAAGGTCGTCTGGCGCGGTGCGACAGCCAGCAACCGGTCGTTGGGGATGGTGATGAGCGTATCGCAATGCAGGCGCAGCTTATCGATGCCTGCCTCGGCCGCCTGCAAACGGCGCCGGCCCTCGAAGCTGAAGGGCAGGGTGACGATGGCGACGACGATCGCCCCTTGCTCGCGGGCAACTTGGGCCGCCACGGGGATGGCGCCGGTGCCCGTGCCTCCGCCCATGCCGCAGGTGAGGAAGACCATGTCGGCTCCGGCCAATTGATGGGCCAGATCGTCGGCGCTTTCCTGTGCGGCAGCCTCACCCACCTCCGGCAGCCCCCCCGCGCCCAGGCCGCGCGTCGTATGCGGGCCCAATGCCACGCGGATCGGTGCAAGGCACGTGGCCAGCGCCTGCAGGTCCGTATTGCAGGCGATGAACTCGACACCCCCCAGGCCGAGTTCGATCATGCGGTTAACCGCGTTCGAACCGCCTCCGCCCAGCCCCACCACCTTGAGCACGGTCGTTGGGCGGGAGCTTTCGATCGCGGTGTGACGGGGCGCAGCATTAGAACTCACAGTTGGTGTAAGCAAGGGGGTCACGCCTGGCTCCTCTCCATCGGGACCGAACGCACATGATCCACAACACACCCGGCGCTACGCAAGGTTTGCATCACCGGCGCGGGTGCGCTTTCGGCGAACAACGTGACGCGTTCGGCCCGCACGGCCTCCTCGATCGAATCGCCGATCGTCGGACGAACCGTGCGCAGATAGTCTTGCAGCACCTGCCAGGCCGCTCCGCTGAGCGCGGTCAACCCCCCCGGCACAAGCAGGTAGTGGGCGAACACCTTGCCCTGGGCGGCTTCCGACTGACGCACGCGGGCCCTCTCGCCCAATCGCTTAAGGGCGGTGACGATGGGCAGCGTTGTGCCGTCGGAACGGAACCAGGCCTGGGCGGCCGCCGGGCTGCCGGCCTCGGCGCTGAGCAGCCAGAATGCAACGTTGAGCAGCCCTTCGGGCGCGCGCCGGTCGATCACCATTCGCGCGATCTCACTATTGAGGTCCAGATGCCGCTTCTCATCAACCGTGGGGAAATTGGCGTCCAAGTTCTCGCCCAGCGCTGCGCCCCCGCGCACCATCAAAACCGGACGCGGCTGGCCAGAATGGCGGATGATGATCTCTTGAACCCAGTCGATCGTTCCAAAACCGCGGTGGTCTTGTGAGTCGGGCGGGGTTAGATATGGGCGCACATTCGGCCAGCGCGCCGCACCGCCAGCGCCCCAGGCCGCCGGCCGATTGAAAGTCCACGCCTCAACTGCGAAGGTCATGCTCGCCAGTAGGTCCTCTTCGCCACGGACCACGAGCGCGGCCAACGCGGCCTCGAGGAACGCCAGGTCCCAATAGTCGCCTCCCGAATGGAGTGCTGGGAAGACAGGTGCCAGCCCCGCCTGCACCATCAGCTTGGCCGTTGGGATGAACGCATCAAGGAACAGTTCGATCGGGGAACCCCGCTGCCAATCCCCCGGGGTCCACGAACTTTGCAGGTTGGGCGGCGCGAAAACCGCCACGTGGCGCACGCCCCAGCGCGCGTACGCGTGCAGTAGGGGCGCGACCTCTTCGGCCAATGGACGAATGGGGGCTTCGGGCAAGTGCAGAATGGGCTGCAGGCCGGCCTGGACCAGCGCACGCACAAAGGGTTCGGGGACTGCGCGCTGCACGCTGCTGCGCAGCGTGATCCAGCCCAGGTTCATGGCTTGGATTTCAGGCAGCCAGGTCTCGAAGTCCTTGTGGCGGTAATGCAGGTCGTCGGGGAAGTAATAGATCCCCAGCCCTGCGGGTTTCGGGGCGATCGTCGCCGGCATGGTCAGCCCTCCTGGGCAGGGTGTTGCAAATCCCGTGCCAGGAGGGCCGACCGCCTAACGGGAGACGACCAACTTCAGGAGGCGTCCCGAAGCATCCAGGCTGACGCGCGCGTATTGCGTGTGCGGTGCGCCATGCGCCGAGAAGGTGCGGGCCAGGGAGACTACCCAAGCAGCCTGGCGCGTGCCAGCCGAACCATGCGCGTTCGACCCGGCGCTACCCGGACGCTCAGCGTGAGCTTGATAGTAGCGCAGCGGGGCTTCGCCCATGCCCGGCAGGTACTGGCTCAAGGCACGCTTGAGCCCCATCTCGACTTCCGGCGTGGCCGACGAGGCAGTGGCGCTCACTTCTGCCGTGCGCAGCACTGCGGGCGGCGACGCATGACTCTTGCGGCGGACCAGGGTCTTGGCATGCGAGGCGCCGTTTGCCAAGGTAGGTTCGTACATTGGGTCGCCAAGATGAATGAAGGAGATGAGAGTCTTCTGATCCTCGCCGTCGAGATACCCCTGGCGCTCATGCATCTCTTGGGCGAACGAGAGCTTGGCACGCCGCAGCGCCTCGCCAGTCGGGATGCCGCGTGTCACGTTGGTCCAGAAGTGCCGCGCCAACAGGTCGGCGGCGATGAGCGGAGCGGCCGCCGCACCATACGAGATTTTTGTCGAGCCGGCGAGAGACCGCGTACCGGAGGCCAGGAACTTCATGGCCAGTGCGGTTTCCACGTTCTTGCCCTGGGTGTTGGCGCCGTAGCAGGCTTCAGTGAAGACCACCGCCGGTGCCCGGCCGGAGTTGGTCACCTGGTCGGGTGAGAGCGCCACCGGAAACTCGGTATCCGAGTCGTCCTTTTCGGGCGCGCGCTGTCCGTACCACTCGGCGGTGTCTTCCAGCCCGTGCAAGTTGAAGTATGAGAGACGTGGGAAGGCCAAGCCCTCCTTGGGCAGATTCGTCGCGCTGGTCGGAGGCGAGACGAGCATTGCCTTGGGTTGGCCGATCGTGCGGAACACGCCCAGCGAGGCTTGGCGCCAGATGCCTGCCGTGTAGCCAAAGCTGTGCCCGAAGCGAACTACGAGCGGATGGAACAATCCGTTTATCCAACGCACCAGCCGTGCCACCCAGTGGGCGGAGGGTTTGCCTTCGGGCTGGCCAACAGCCTCGAGGGCCTGCAGCAGGAAACCGAGATCGGCTTCGGCGGGTGTGGGAATGCGCCCTACCGGCCACTCCGGCACGTAGTAGTTCTCATCGCGCGTCGCGTACGGGTTGTCAGAGGGAACGTCCTTGTCGTCGTCGTCGGCCGGGTTGGGCAGCAGGTGGAAGGGGATGATCTCATGACCCCCGACGATGAGGACTGCGCCCACCATTTCGTTACGCTGCGCCAGCGATTGGTCCAACTGGTGGAGGAGCTGCTTGACCTGCCACGCGTTTCCGGCAGCCACCGGCTTGAGGTTTAGGTTGCGGAGGCGGGAGGCGTCATCTACCGCAAGCAGGTAGCCGACCCAACTCAAACGCGCGCTCTGAACCTGGATCGCCGATTCGAGCGCGGCGACGATCTTCGCTTCGGAGGCGGGCCCATACTTGCGGGCGAGCTGCTGCAGGCTGGTGACGACGATATATGCCGGCCGGCGTTCATCCTCGTCGGGCAGGGACTTGCGCATGCCCAAGCGACGGGCCAACGCATTCAACTCGCGGCGGACATCCTCGAGCGAATCATCGCTGGGTGCTGCAGCGTGAGTCGCAGGAGTTACTTCGGCGTGCGCGGAGTGGGGCAACTTGGCCAAGGGCACCGGCGCGGTGGGTACAGGCGCCATCGTCTTGCTATCCGGGCCACGGAACTGCTCTCCGGGCAGGGGCCCGATGATTCCATCCGCCGCCGCATCGAGTGGGATGTAGTCGCCGATGTACTCCGGCGCGGGCGGGATGCCCGGCGCGGCCGGCGCCGCGGCCAATGGCGCGCCTTCCAGGCGGGCCTCCTCGGTTGTGGTCAGCCGGTTGAGACCGGCGGCAAT
>MGOA01000036.1 GCA_001796965.1 Chloroflexi bacterium RBG_16_64_43 | reverse complement strand
TTTTCACGGCACTGCGGACGCCGGGCGCCCTACCGCGATGTACCTGCTGCGGCGGAGTGCTCAAGCCAGATGTCATCCTTTTCGGCGAGCAACTGCCACGCGCCACGCTGGATGAGGCGCGCAGCGAGTTTCGCCGCGCGGAATTGATCCTGGTGGCTGGGTCATCTTTGGAAGTGGTTCCGGCCGCGTCGCTACCGCTTGAGGGAATCGAGCGCGGCGCGCATCTGATCATTCTCAATCGTATTCCCACTTATCTGGACGAGCGGGCGGACATTGTCCTCCACCAGGATGTTGCCCATTCCTTGCCCGCATTGGTCCGCCTGGCCCTCGATGACAACCGCTGATGCCCCTTCCGTCGGTCACGACACCGCCATTCGCAACTACCAGGTCCTGGTGCGGCGCTACGCCCAATTGCTGGACTTGGTACGCGATTTGACCTCGGCTCTGCACCTCAACGACCTGCTCGAACGCGTGGCGTTGGCCGCCACCCGGCTGGTGGAGTGCGAAGGCGCCGTGGTCCTCTTGCGCGATCCGCTTTCGGGCGAGTTGCAGGTGGGAGCAACGACCCACCCTGGTTTGGCCCGTTTGCGAGTACGCGAATTCCCTGTAGAAAGCAGCCTGGCGGGACAGGTGCTTGCGCGCGGCGAGCCGATCGTCCTCTCGAGCGAGGCGCTGCAGCGCCCCACGACCCAGAGTTCCCTCCGGTACTACGAAGTGGCCCTTCTCGCTCCGGCCTACCCGCAATCCTTCGCTGCCCTGCCGCTGGTGAGCAAGGACGTGTGCATCGGCGTGTTGGAGGCCATCAACCGATCGGGCGGCCAGTTCAGCCCAGAGGATATGGCCACACTGGAGGCCCTGGCTGGGCAGGCCGCCGTGGCCGTCGAGAACATGCGCTTGTTCGAGCAGAGTGACCTGATCGCCGAGTTGGTGCATGAGATTCGCACTCCGCTTACCGCACTTGGAACCGCGGCCGCCCTGCTCGACCGTTCGGACCTGGGCGAAATCCAGCGTCACTCGGTATTGAGCAGCCTGCGCCAGGAGATCGCGCGGCTTAATGAGCTGGCCGATGAATTCCTCGACCTGGCCCGACTGGAAGCGGGACGCGCGCGCTTTCAACCCACCCGCTTCTCGCTCACCCCGCTCCTGGCCGAGTGCGCGGAAATCGTCATGCCTCTCATGCACGGCAACGGGCTCAAGTTCGTTCGCCAATTCGACCCGGAAGGATTGGACCTGTTCGCCGACCGCGTGCGCATTAAACAGGTCATCCTTAATCTGCTGAGCAACGCCGTAAAGTACAACTCGCCTGGCGGTCAGGTGACGCTGCGCGCCAGGCGCAATGCCGGCGCACCTCAAGGCGATGGCGAGAGTTGCTCAATCGAAGTGGCCGACAGCGGACCGGGAATCGCCGCCGAGAGCTTGCCCCATATCTTTGAGAGATTCTACCGGGCGAAGGAAGGCGAACAACGCGCTCAGGGGACCGGGCTCGGGCTGTACATCGCCCGGCACATCGTGGAAAGCCACCGCGGGCGAATTGAGGTCGATAGCCAGCCGGGCCAGGGATCGGAGTTCAGAGTGGTTCTGCCGCTGGCGAACATTGCCGGCCGCTTGCCCGGTTGAGCACGGCGGATCCGATACAAGCTTCCACGGACGACAAAGCGGCCCCCGAACCCGGGGGCCGTTCGTATCATGATCCCATCTCGGGAGGCAAATACTTCTCCACCGCCCAACCCCCCGCACGCAGCACAGCCGCTGGAACCGCCTCGTACTCAGGTCGCATGAGCAAGGGGCTCTCGCCTCGCAACGCGTCAAGCACGTCGCCCATGCCGTCGACAAGCACGACCGGCAGGCCGAGTTCGCGGGCAACACGCAATGGGGAAACGTCATCCAGGCTCACGACCAACGGATGATCGAACATCAGGCGAGGCAGAATGACAGCTTCGCCCAAATCCTTCGCGTGCAACGCGCCTAAGACATCTCCGCCCATCATCAAACCAGCTACGGTAACGGTTGGCCCCATGCGTCCATTGGTCACCACCACGACCTCAAGCTGCGTCCCGGCCCGCTCGTTGAACTCGTCCGTCATGCGCTGGAGCGTCGGGGCAAAAAGGGGCGCAGTCACAAGCGTGGCGCGTTTCCCACGCAACCCGGCCGCCTGCGCCGCCAGGCCCTCACGGACGCTGGCCCACTCGTCGAGCACGGCACGCACCATGCCCAAGCCGTTCTCGCGCAAGTCGAGGTTCTCGTACTCCGCGGCGGCAGGCACCGTCAGCCCGGTGGCCAAGTACCACTCATCTGTGAGAAAGGCGAAGCGCGAACCGAATCGCTCGCGAAAGCGGCTCTGCGTGGCCTCGACTTGATGCACGACCTCCAGGCATTCGGCTGCGCTGAAAACTCGCCGCCCATACTTGTGGTGGCGCGTGAGCCCCACCGGCACCACACTGCACGACCGCACCCACGGAAAGAGCCCCGCCAGGTCATCGAGCGATCGATCCAGATGCGGGCCGTCGTTGAGCTCAGGCGTCAGCACGATCTGAGTGTGCGTTTCGATGTGCGCCTCGGCCATCCGACTCAATTGGTCGAGTACGTCGGGTGCGGCCGGGTTCGAGAGGCACGCACGGCGCACTTCCAACTCGGTGGCATGCACGGAGACGTAGAGCGGGGACAGGCGCTGCTCAAGGATGCGGTCCCAATCGTGGGCCGAGAGATTGGTCAGCGTGACGAAGTGACCGTACAGGAAGGAATAGCGGTAATCGTCATCTTTGATGTACAGCGTACGCCGCATGCGCGGTGGGGTCTGCAGGACGAAACAGAACGGACATAGATTGTTGCAGCGGCGGATGTCGGTATCGAACGTGGGATGCTCGAACTCGATCCCCAGCGCCTCCCCTGCCCGGCGGGCGGCACCCGCCTTCCACTCGTCATCACCGCGCAGCCAATCGATCTCGACCTGGTCTTCAGCTGCGAAGAACTGCACATCGATCACATCCTCCACCGCCTGGCCATTGACGCGCAGGATGCGATCATCGGGGCGCAGCCCCAAACGGGCGCCCAGGCTGCCGGGCTCGACCGCGGCAACCCGGCCTCCCTTCTCAAGCGGCCGGGGAGCATCACCCATGTGTCGGCTCCGGCGGCGCGAGGATGCCTTCTGGAATTGGAGATGATGAAGGACGAGGCGTGATCGTGGCGTGCGGCAGCCCGTTCATCCGAAGTTTGCCGGCGGCCTTTGGCGTGGGCTCGGCCCCTGAAGCCAGGCGCGCGGCAAGGGCTCGAGGGTCTCCGCGCTGGCACGGGTCAAGTCGCTATAGACACCGCGCCGACTGGGCGGGAGGAGTTCGGCGACCCGGTACATGGCCTCATCGGTCATCAGCCGCAGGCGTTCGCGAGTCATGCGCCCCTGCGACGGCCGGTAGCGGAACGGAGTGCCGATCGTTATCCGCGCTCCGCCCTGGCGCCATCGGCGCGGACTGATGGATGGGTACCCAACCGTCCCATCGACGCCCACCGGAATGATTGGCGCCTGAGTCCGTGTGGCGAGGAACGCCAACCCCTCCTTCCCGCGCTGCATCGCCGCGCTGCGCGTACCTTCGGGAGCGACCAGTACGATTTCTCCCGCGCGCAAGACCTCCTGCGCCATGTCGAGCGCCCGCCGGTCGAACTCGCCTCGCCGCACCGGGATGACCCCATACATGCGCGGCAGGATACCCACGATGGGGTAAGAATACACTTCGATCTTGGCCAGCGGCACGATCACGCGAGGCACAACGCCCAGAACAACGATGGGGTCGACCAGGGCGATGTGGTTGATGCAAATGATGGCTGCGCCGGTGGGAGGGATGTTCTCGAGGCCCGCCACCGATTCGATGCGTACCAGGATGCGCCAGGCTACCGCGCGCAGCAAGAAGCGCATGGCCAGCCGCACCGCGGCGTAGTCCGTATGGCGATACGGACGCCTGCCCCACGCGTGACGCCCGCTGACGGGCGCCTCCCCTTCAGACTTCATTTTCTTTCCTGAGCTCCGCCGCTCACACCAGGGCCAGCGGGTCCACGCGCGTCCTCCGCCGGCGCTGTCCGTTCCCGCGCGGCGACCCGATCCAGCGCCAGAGCCAACACCGACTCAGCTGGAAGTTCGGTCGTGTCGATCACAACGGCGTCGGGCGCGGCTCGCAGCGGTGCCACGGCGCGCTGACTATCGATGCGGTCGCGCTCTGCGAGCGAGCGCTCGACCTCCGCAAGCCCGACCGTCTCCCCAAGGAGGGTCAGTTCTGCATGCCGCCGCCGGGCGCGCGCCTCAAGGGAGGCGGTCATGAAGAACTTCAACTCGGCTTCGGGCAGGACGACGGTGCCAATATCGCGTCCGACCATGACCACTCGGCCGCGCAGGCCGATGCGCCGCTGCTGCAGTGTAAGCGCCGAGCGCACCCCGGGGTAGATCGAGGCTTGCGAAACGCTGTCGTCCACCTCGGGAGAGCGGATGGCCCAGGTAACGTCCTCTCCGTCCATGAGGACCGTACAGGGGCGTCCATCCGAGGCTGTCGGCGAGGTGACGTCAATGGTAATGCCCTCGGCCAGCAACGACAGCCCGGGCTCGTCGCTCATGTCCAAACCCTGGCGAAGACCGGCCAGGGTTAAGGCTCGGTACATCACCCCGGTGTCAAAGTACAGGTAGCCCAGGCGAGCAGCCAACCGGCGGGCAAGAGTCGTTTTGCCCGAGGCAGAGGTCCCGTCAATCGCGATGATCATGTGCTTCGAATTCCATCATCGACCCGAAGGGCCCGCTGGTCCCTTCGCTTCGGTGGCATCGTGCCGCTGCGCATTCGCACCCTGCACCGCCCACCGATATCACGGTTGCAATGGAGGGAATTGCACATCTTCGCGCGCCCACAGGATCACCCGGTCGCGGGTCAGCGGGCCCATGCGGTACAACCACCAGCCGACGGGTTCGGGCGGCAACCCCAACCACGCGCGCCGTTCGCGCACGGTCAGACCCTGACCCACGTAATTGGCGGCCAACTCCGGCATGGCCTCACTGCCTGCCTCGCCGAGGAGAGGTGCGATATACACCACCGGGTCCGACA
>MGOA01000035.1:18488-25322 GCA_001796965.1 Chloroflexi bacterium RBG_16_64_43 | reverse complement strand
TGATGACCCAATTCGTGGGCATTCCGTTCTCGTTCCTCTTCGCCAAAATGGCCAAGCGGCTCGGCACCAAGCGCTCGATCATGCTTGGTCTGGGGTGGTACACCCTCATTGCCATAGCCGGGTACTTCATCAGCCAGGCGTGGCACTTTTGGGTCCTGGCCTTCGCGGTTGGCATGGTGCAGGGGGGCACCCAAGCATTGAGCCGCAGCCTATTCGGAGTCATGGCCCCCAGGGCGCGCAGCGCTGAATTCTTCGGCTTCTATGACGTATCGAGTAAGTTCGCGGGCATCGCCGGACCGGCCCTGTTCGGCCTGGTCGGCCAACTGATGGGCTCGAGCCGCCTCAGCATCGTCTCGCTGATCATCTTCTTCATCGGCGGCGTGCTGATCCTTTCTCGAGTGCGCGAGGCTGAAGGAATCCGGGTGGCCGACGAAGAGAACCGGCTTGCGGCCGCCACGTAGGTAGACACCAGGCGCATCTCACTCGCCTCACCCAAGTCACAATCGTCCAGCGGCGCCGGATGGCCGCTGGACGATTGTCGCTCCTGCTTACCGGGCCAGCGCCACGGCCCTCGAGGCGCCGGCGGAGGCTGTGTTGCGGGTGGTATAATCCGCGGCGTGCCACGGTAGCTCAATCGGTAGAGCAATCGCTTCGTAAGCGATCGGTTAAGGGTTCGATTCCCTTCCGTGGCTCTCGCCCGCAAGGGCGTTTTTTGTTTCGGTGCCTGTGCGATGGCCGCGCCTCAATGGCACATCGTGGGCGAGTTTCAAGCTGGGTATAATCACCGCATGAAGAAATCGTCGTGTCTGACCATCGGCATCGCCGGCGGCACCGGGTCTGGCAAGACCACCGTGGCGCAGACGATTCTGGGTGACGTGCCTGAAGGCAGTGTGGCTTACATTGCCCATGACGCCTACTACAAGGACTTGGCCGACCTGCCTCCTGCCCAGCGCGAGAGCCTCAACTTCGATCATCCGGACTCACTCGACACGCCGTTGCTCGTCACCCACCTGCGCGAATTGCAGGCGGGGCGATCGATCGAAATGCCGGTCTACGATTTCACGACGCATGCGCGGCGAGTGGAAAGGCGCCAGGTTGGCCCGCGCCGCATTCTGCTGGTCGAGGGCATCCTCATCTTCGCCGACCCGGAGCTGCGAAGCTTGTTCGATATCAAGATCTTCGTCGACACCGATCCCGACTTGCGGTTTATCCGCCGCCTGCAACGAGATATCGCCGAACGCGGGCGAACGATCGAGTCGGTCATACGTCAGTACCTGACGACGGTTCGGCCGATGCACCTCGAATTCGTTGAACCCTCCAAGCGCTACGCAGACCTGATCATTCCGGAGGGTGGATTCAATCGCGTGGCGCTGGATATGGTTGTCGCTCGGGTTCAGGAAAGCATTCTGCGGGTGACGCGCGGCTGAGGCGCAGGCCCGCCGCGAGTCTCACGCGTCGCCTCAACCCGCAAGGGCTGAATCGCATGCTGGTCTTCATCAAACTCGGCGGCTCGCTGATTACCGACAAATCCCGCCCGCGGACGGCGCGGCGGGAGGTCATCCAGCGTCTCGCGGCTGAGGTCGCCCAGGCGCGTGAACAACGGCCGGACCTGGCGCTGGTGCTCGGCCACGGTTCGGGGTCGTTCGGCCACGTGGAAGCCCAGCGCTACGGAACGGCCCGCGGTGTGAGTACTCCTGCCGAATGGCGCGGCATGGCGGAAGTGTGGCGTGTGGCAGATCTCCTCAACCGCATTATCATCGACGTGTTTGCCGAAGCCGGCATCCCGGTCATGCGCTTCTCGCCCTCCTCGGGGGGTATTGGCCAATCCGGGCGGGTGGTCGCCCTGCCGAGCGAGCCCGTGCGCATGGCGCTGGAGGGCGGCCTCGTTCCCGTGGTTTATGGCGATGTGATGCTGGACCAGGAGCGAGGCGGAATGATCGCCTCGACCGAGGCCTCTTTCGGGTATCTCGCGGCACGCTTGAAGCCTGAGCGAATCCTCCTGGCGGGACTCGAACGAGGGGTTTACTCCGACTTTCCGCCCGGGCGAAGCGTCATCCCGGTCCTGACCCGTCGCGATTGGGAAACCCTCCGCGGGCAGGTGGGAGCTTCGGCGAACTCGGACGTAACGGGCGGGATGGCCTCCAAGGTGCAGGGCATGCTCGACCTGATCGGCACGATGCCCGGACTGCGCGCGTTCATCTACTCTGGCGAAAGCGACGGTGCCACCCGTCGGGCGCTGCTCGGCGAAGCGGTCGAGGGAACGTGGATTCAGGACTGAGCGCAACCGCACGCGCCCACCCGAATATCGCGCTCATCAAGTACTGGGGCAACCGCGACGATGCCTTGCGGCTGCCCGCCAACGCCTCGATTGCCTTCAACCTCTCCGGGCTTGAGACGACGACCAGCGTCGCCTTTGATCCGCGTCTGCCGGCCGACAGCATCGAGATTGACGGCGTGGCCGCCCAGGGTCCGGCCGCCGAGCGCGTGAGGCGTCACCTCGACCGCATCCGCGCGTTGAGCGGGCAGGGAGCGCGGGCGAGGGTCGCCAGCCGCAGCGATTTCCCTGCGGGTACCGGCCTCGCCTCTTCCGCCTCAGCATTCGCCGCGCTCACGGTGGCGGCTTGCGCCGCGTCGGGCCTATCCCTGCCTGAGGAACACCTCTCACGCATCGCTCGCCTCGGCTCGGGGTCCGCGGCACGCTCGATCCCCGACGGGTACGTCGCTCTCGAGACGGGCGCGCGCGATGAGCAGGCCTTCGCCCATTCCTTGGCGCCGAGCACTCACTGGGATTTGGTAGATTGCATCGCGCTGGTCAGCCGCGAGCCAAAGTCGGTGGGCTCAAGCGAAGGACACCGATTGGCCGCGACCAGCCCGCTTCAGCCGGCGCGCGTGAAGGATGCGCCGCGGCGGTTTGAGGAATGCCGGCGAGCCATCCTAGAGAAGGACATGCTGGGGCTGGCCGAGGTTGTCGAGCAGGATTGCCTGCTGATGCACTCGGTGATGATGACCTCACACCCGCCTCTCCTCTACTGGCTCCCCGCCACTCTGAACATCCTGCATCAGGTTCGCCATTGGCGGGCGCAAGGGTTGGCGGTAGCCTTTACCATCGATGCAGGCCCGAATGTGCATTGCCTGTGCGAAGCAGCATCTCTCGAGCAGGTCGTCTCTCGTCTCGCTGACATCCCGGAAGTCAACCAGGTCCTTGTCTGTCACCCCGCACCTGGCGCAACACGGGTTCCCTGACCCGCGCTCGCCCTTCCACCGGACCGGATGAGTGGAGGGTGAGCAACCCGCGGCGGGCATCCCGTACACATCCCAAGAATCCCGAAACTCGAATGATATAATCGCGCAATCGTTTCCGGATTTCGCATGAGGTATACACACCGATGCTCTCTCTGGTACCCGGCTGGCTGTTGACGATTCTGTTGCTGGGCGCGCTCATCCTGCTCCACGAACTGGGGCACTACAGCGTGGCTCGGCTGACCGGCGTTAAGGTCGAAGAGTTCGGCTTCGGCTATCCGCCGCGGCTTTTCACGCTCTTCGAACGCGGCGGCACCAAGTTCACCATCAATGCCATTCCCTTCGGAGGCTTCGTCCGCCCCGCTGGGGAGGATGATCCCAGCATCCCAGGCGGCCTCGCAAGCGCAAGCAAACGCGTTCGGGCGGCCGTCTTACTGGCCGGCGTTGGCGCCAACCTGCTCACCGCGCTGGTCGTGTTCACAATCGGATTCAAGATTGGTTGGCCGGACCGGGTCGTGATCCTCTCGGTCGTCGCGGACGCGCCGGCCGCGACGGCCGGCCTGCAATCGGGGGATATTGTGCTCACGGTGAACGGACGCCAGGTTCACCAGGGCGCGGATTTGGCCGATGCGACCTACCAGCAGCTCGGTCAGCCTCTCGAGCTCGTCATCGAGCGCCGGCAGGAAGCGCTATCGTTCGAGGTAACGCCGCGCACCACCTGGCCGGAAGGCCAGGGACCGATGGGCATCGAGATGCAAGCCCAAGTGGTGAGCACTTACACTTGGATCCAGTCTGCCGGAAGATCCATCGAGACCATCGGCGAGCAAGCCTGGTTGCTTTTGACTTTGCCCGCGCGGCTGATCCAAGGTTCGATCAGCGCCAGCGAGGCACGCCCGATCGGCATCATCGGCCTTTACGACTTGACCTCGCGCACGATCGAGACGGCGCAGCAGTCGAGCCAGTGGGTCATTCTGGTGCAATGGATGGGGCTGATCAGCACCGCCCTGGCGCTGGGTAATCTTCTCCCCATCCCGGCTCTGGATGGCGGCCGGCTGATGTTCGTTCTGCTCGAGGCGGTGCGCGGACGGCGCATCTCGGCGGATCGGGAGCGGGCGGTGCATGCGATGGGTTTTGTTTTGCTGTTGGGATTGATGATCTACATCAGCTACCTCGACCTGGTCCGCCCGGTCATCCCGCGTTGAGGCTCGCCGTGGCCAACCCCGGTCGATTCGCAGCGGGCCTGAAGGAACTTGGCGCAGAGGACCATCGCCTGCCAGTGGCCCATCTGCACTGGTTCTCCGATCTGGATACCGACCAGGCGCGCCGCTTCCGGGAGACCTTCTGCGGCTTGCCGCTCGACGCGCGGCGACGCCTGCTGGGGCACATGGTAGAGGCGGCCGAAGGCGATTTCGAATTGGATTTCGCAGCGATCGGGCGGGCAGCGCTCGACGATGGAGACGGCGAGGTCCGCCGCCTGGGAATCGAATCGCTCTGGGAGAGTAAAGACGCACGCCTGGGTGAGCGCTTCTTGGCCATGCTGACCGGTGACCCGGCGGATGAGGTACGCGCTCAGGCGGCCAGCGCGCTGGGCTTGTTCGTCATGTTGCACGACTTCGAGGAGCTGCGACCCGAGCTTGGGCGGCGGATCGAGGCGCAGTTGATAGCTGTCATCCAAGGCCCAACCCCGCTCGAAATTCGTCGACGCGCCATCGAGTCGCTGGGATACTCGTCGCGAGCCGAAGTGCCGGATCTATTGCGCGCAGCCTTGGCCGAGCCTCAGCCCGAAATGAAGGGCAGTGCGTTGATGGCCATGGGGCGCACCGCCGACAGCCACTTGTGGGGATCGACCGTGCTCGGCGAGCTGCGCAATCCCTCTCCCGCCATCCGCTTTCAAGCCGTTGGGGCTGCCGGATCGCTCGGCCTGAAGAGCGCCGTCCCTGAATTGACCGAGCTGCTCAACGATAGCGATCGCGAGATACGCGAACAAGCCATCTGGGCGTTGGGCGAGATTGGGGGCCAGCGGGCGCGTCGCGCTCTTGAGCGCATGCAGCGTTCAGCCAGCGCAGGCGAGCGCAAGCTCATCGAGGAGGCACTTGAAAACCTCGACTTCCAGAGCGGCTTGGACGGATTCCGTTTGCTCGACGTGGGCGATTCAGGCACTGGCCCGCTCAATTGAGGCGGGTGGCCCCCCGCAGCCAGGCGGGGAGTGTGCTTCCGCAACCCAGGCACGGCGCGCCTCTATCAGGCCGCTATTCACGCGAGGTGGGTCGGCATGCCCGCAGATCGCTCGACGCTGGTCTTCGATCTCGAAACCAAGTCTCTGGCCGAAGAGGTCGGCGGCTGGGACCAAATCCACCGTCTCGGACTATCAGCGGCCGTGGTGCTCGATACGGCCAGCGGGGTGTACACCCGCTATACCGAGGTGGATTCAGGGAGCCTGATTGACCACCTGCGTTCCGCCGGCATGGTCATCGGCTACAACATCCTGCGCTTCGACTATCGCGTGCTCGAGCCCTACGGGGGTGAGGGCCTCGCCGACTTACCCACGATAGATTTGCTCGAACACCTGCACCGAAGGCTCGGATTCCGTCTGTCCTTGGACTCGGTGGCCGAGGCGACATTGGGGGAGGCCAAGTCCGGCGAGGGGACCCTGGCTGTGCAATGGTATCGTGCCGGGGAGATCGAGAAGGTGCTCGACTACTGCCAGAAAGACGTCGAGTTGACGTGGCGCGTGTTCCAGCATGGGCGTGCCAACCGCGAGATCTATTATCGTGACCGCAGCTACCGCAAACGGTCCGTCAGTGTGGCCTGGTGAGCGACGATCAGGGCAGCGAGGAGCCGCGGGCGAGGAAGGGCATGGAGCACACTCACGAACGGCTGCACGCCATCGTGGAAGGCGGCGTCCAGGGAGTCGGCTACAGGGTATTCGTTGTGCGAGCGGCGGGACCGCTCGGGCTGCGTGGATGGGTGCGCAATCGTTTCGATGGCAGCGTGGAGATCATGGCCGAGGGCCAGCGTGCCTCGCTCGAAGCGTTGGTTCTCGAGCTCAAGCGCGGGCCACGCGCGGCCTCGGTGGGGCAGGTGGCTGTGGAATGGCGACCTGCGACGAGGGAGTTCGCCGACTTTCGAATACGCTACGTGTGAGCCGGCGGGTCACTCCGCGCGGCCGCCCATCAGCGCCGGGATCTCGCTGAGCCGCCCGTCTTCGTAGCGCCACACTTCCGACTCGTATCCTCGCGAGGCGGAAAGCGCCACACAGAAAGCCGCTCCGACGCCGGGCTCGTTGCGCAGAAGGCGCATGTACTCCACATACTGCTGGCCCTTTATCCGTGAGTCGACTCCGGCCGCGGTATTGCTGTACTCGCTCACCATCAGCAATTTCCCCGGATGGCGCTGACGAATGACCTCGTAAGACTTGCCACCCTGTTGCGAGTGCATCTCTTCCTCGCGAGTCCAGAAGCAATGCACGCCAATCCAGTCTGCGGCCAGGGCGGCACTGTCGGCCTGCTGCAGGAAGACGAGCGCATCTTGGCGTAGCCCGTCGACCGTCGCGCCGGGAGCCAGGCCCGGGAAGCCGAACTTCGCATCCGGGAA
>MGOA01000035.1:0-18364 GCA_001796965.1 Chloroflexi bacterium RBG_16_64_43 | reverse complement strand
TGCCCATCCGGTAATGGCGCTGCAGATCGGCCTGCACGCTGTCGACGAACTCACTCGACGGCACGGCCCGTGTCGCCAAGTCCCCAGCCAGGCGGACCAGAATGAACATCTCCGGGTTCAGCGAGCGCATCTGCATTACGCTGGCGTCGGGGGCGCTCGAGAGCAGCTTGACGGCCTCCAGGCGTGCGTGGCGCGAAGCCTGGATATCAGCCTCGGTCAATGGGCCATCCATACGCCCGTGCGCGCCCACTAGGCACTTCTGGGCCGCCCACGGGTAGGAGGCGGCAGGCAGCTCGGGAAGGCTCTTGGCCTTCCCTGCTCGCCCCGGCCAGATCAGATAGGGCGTCGGGTCGAGGATATCCTTCGGGTAACGCGTGAGACCCGCTGCGGTGGCGCCGATCCGCTTCAACGTCAGGTGAAGGTGGCTGCCGGTCGAGTTGCCGGTTGAATCCGCAAGCCCCACTCGGGCGCCCATGCCCAGAACTTGGTTGACGGAGACCAACGGGCGTTTCAGATGGGCGTAGACCGTCTGGTACCCGTCGCGATGTTGGACGCGAACGTGCCGACCATACGGGTGTCGTCCGTGTCCATCGTGAACATCGAACACGGTTCCATCCGCGCAGGCGTACACGTTAGCGTTCATCGGAGCGCGCACATCCACCCCTTCATGGCCCGGGAGGCCATAGCGCCGGTAGATGGCGGGGTTGGCTCCGAAGGCCTGGGTAATCACCGCGTAGTCGGTCGGCCAACGCAACGTAAAAGGAAAAGCCTCTCGCCCGTACCGGTCGTTGACTGCAATCCGCATGGCCAGCAGCGCCTGTAACTCGGCCGGCGTTCTGACCGCGAGAGGGTCCAGGCGAACTTCAGGGAAGTGCGCATTGAGCCAGGGGATGACCTCGCCGTGCACCGGGTGGCCCAAGTAGGCGTTGGGCGCATCCACGACGCTGATCGTCTGGCTGGGGGCCATATGGCGGCCGGCATTATCGGCGTCGCCGGTAATGGCCACCCCAAAGGCCATGACATAATCCCTCACCGCCCGGACCCAGTTCCAGTAGTCCGGGCGGGGCAGGAGCAGAATCTGGTATTCGGGCATCGAAAACCCCGCGGAAAGGGCTGAAAACGCACCTGAAGCAGCAGCTATTCAGGTTGCAAATCCCAGGCCACGTTCCCGCAGGGAAACGAACCGCCCCTGGCCGATAATCAAGTGGTCGAGCACCTGCAGGTCGAGGAGCTTGCCGGCCTCGACCAGCGATCGGGTTAGCGCGACATCTTCGGGGCTGGGCGAAGGATCGCCGCTCGGATGATTGTGAACGACGATCAGTCCGGCCGCGTTGTGGCGCAACGCTTCGCGGAACACCTCGCCAATCCGCACCAACGAGGTGTTGAGCGACCCGTGGTACACCTCAGCGATGCGCACGAGCCGATTGCGTGTGTCGAGCAGCAAGACACGCAGATGCTCCTGATCGAGCGCGCTCATTTCGTACTGGACTAGCGCGGCGGCTTGCGCCGGTGAGGCAACGCTGGGCCGGTCCTCGGGAGGTAGGCTGGCAATCCGTCGACCAAGTTCGATGGCCGCCAAAAGAGTGCATGCCTTAGAAGGCCCGACGCCGGGTAGGCGGCACAGCTCGGCGGGCACAGCGCGCTGCAAACCTGCCAGTCCACCGATGCGCTGCAATAGGTCCTGGCCAACCTGAACGGCGCTCCGTCCGCGGGCGCCCACGCGCACCAGGAGGGCCAGCAGTTCGGCGTGGCTGAGAGCCTGAGGGCCGAGTGCGATAAGTCTCTCGCGGGGCCGGTCTTGCGTGGGCAGGTCGCGAATGCGGTAGGATTGATCCCTGTCGCTCATAGTCCCCCTTTCGAATGAACGCAGGCGCCGCCAGTCTACGGCAGAATCGCGCGGCGCGCAATTCTCACCTGCGGCTGGCGCACCCCGATTGGGCTGCAGCCGCTATGGAGGTTCCATCGTGCCGATTCGCTCGCCTCACAAGAGCCCTCCGCCCGTAGTCGAGATCTATACCGATGGCTCGGCCTCTCCCAACCCGGGCCCTGGCGGGTGGGCTGCAGTCGTGCTCGAGGCGGGTCGGCGGCGAGATCTTTCCGGGGGAGAGGCCCACACCACGAACAACCGCATGGAGTTGCGAGCCGCACTCGAGGCTCTGCAAGCGCTGCCCCGCTCGAAACCGATACGCCTGCATACCGACTCGCAGTACTTGCGTCTGGGGATCACCGAGTATCTTGCCAACTGGATGCGCGCAGGCTGGAAGACGCGCGCCCGGCAGCCGGTGGCCAATCGGGATCTTTGGCAGGAATTGGCGGAAGCTCTCGAAGGCCGCAAGGTGACCTGGGAGTGGGTCCGCGGGCACGCGGGAGACCCGCTCAATGAGGCGGCGGACCAGCTTGCGCAGAAGGCCGCTGTGCGCTACCGACGCACCCCCACCGCTGCCCGCGCCCATGCCGGCGGATGTGACGCATACCTTGGGGCTTCGGCCTCGGCTCGGCACGCACGGTGGGCGGCCTTGCTGGCCCGCCACGGAACCACAACCGCCGCCTCAGAAGAAAAATCCGGATCGACGGCCAACGCGCTGATCTTGCATGCGGCGCTTTATGCGTTGCGCCACTCGGCGAGCGACATGCCGCTGACGGTGCACGCCTCGGCGCGTTACCTGGTGGATGGCGTTACGCATAACCTGCGGCGCTGGCGCACCAATGGCTGGCGCACCACCGCTGGCAGCCCGGTGCGCCATCGCGAATTATGGGAGGCCATTGCGCAATTGGCTGCGAAGAGGGACGTGCGCTGGGTGTGGGAGGCTTCCTCACCCGCGCTTGAAGAAGCCGAAGCGATCGCCGCAGGACGGAAGGGCAAGCCGCATTAGGGCAGGATGGGCTGTCAGCTCTCCGACGCGGCCGGAGTGCGCTCCGGCGCATCGTCGATCATATCCAGTATGGGAGTCAGTTCGCCTCGTTCAAAGATCGCCCGGAAGGTCTCCACCAGGAACGGATCCCATTGCGAGCCAGCGCCGTCGCGCAACTTCAGCAGCGCTTCTTCCGGCGTGTGAGGCGTCGAGTAGGGGCGCCAGGTCGTCAGTGCATCGAAGGCATCGGCCACCGCCATCAGGCGTCCCTCGATCGGTATCTCGGTTCCCGTCAACCCACGCGGATAGCCTGTGCCGTCCCAGCGTTCATGGTGCGCCAGGACGTAGGGGATGGCCGGGCGCAGGTGCTCCACCTGGTCCAGCATGTGCGCGCCGTTCTCCGTGTGTTTGCGCATCAGCAGCCACTCGTCCTCGGTCAATGGGCCCGTCTTGTTGAGCAGGGCGTCGGGGATCGAGAGCTTGCCCAGGTCGTGCAGCAGCGACCCGAAGTCGAGAACCGCCAGCGCTTCGTCGTCCCAATCCAAGGCCCGCGCCAACGCCAGGGCGTAACGTCGCACGCGTTCGACGTGGCGGCCGGTGTAGAGATCGCGCGCCTCAACCGCCTTGGCCAGCAGGATCACTGTCTGCAGGTGGGCTTCACGTGTCCCGGCCAGGTGCACCACGCGCCAGCGGTCGAGACGCGCGCGGACGGCGTTGATCAGCTCTTGGGCGCCAAACGGTTTGGGGAGGAAGTCATCGGCCCCCAGCCGGCGGGCCGTGTCCATATCGGCTCGCGAGGAGCGGGCGCTGACAAACAAGAAGGGCAGGGGCGACCCGGCTTGCTCCTTGCGCATCTGGTCGAGCATATGGAACCCGTCCATCTCGTCCATCATCACATCGGAGATGACCAGGTCCGGCGTTTGGCCACGGAATCGTTCCAGGCCTTCCTTGCCGTTATGCGCGATCGTCACCTGGTAGCCCGCATCTTCCAGGATGAGGGCCATTCCTTCAACCAGGCTGCTGTCGTCCTCAACGATCAGGATGCGCGACTTCACGCACTCACCTCAAAACGGAATGAGCCATCCGATTATACAGCGGACGGCTCACCCGATCTGTGCGGAATGGTTGTCGGCTACTTGCGTTCGGCCAAGGGAATATAAGGCTCGCTCTCGGGCCCGACGTACACAAAGCGGGGCCGGAAGAGGCGGTTATCCTGGCGCTGCTCCCAGGCGTGTGCCACCCATCCGGCGCTGCGACCCACGGCGAACAGCGGGGTGAACATGGAAGGGTCGATCCCTAACGAGGCCATGACCACGCCCGAGAAGAAATCTACGTTGGGCCATATGCCCTTCTGAGCGAACTTTTCGACCATGGTCTTTTCGATTTGCTCGGCCATGACCAGCCAGCGCTCGGTGCCGGCGCGACGGGTCACCTCGCGAGCGTAGCCCCGCAGGATGGTGGCGCGCGGGTCCATGGTCTTATACACGCGATGGCCGAAGCCCATGATCTTCTTCTTCTGGGCCATGGCTTCATCGAGCCAGGCCGCGACGCGCTCTGGGCTCCCGATGCTCTCGAGCATCTTCATCACCTGCTCGTTTGCCCCTCCGTGCAGCGGGCCCTTGAGCGCGGCGATCCCTGCCACCACGGCCGAGTACGTATCGGCCAGGGTGGACTTGACGACTAATGCGGCGAAGGTGCTGGCATTGCTCTCATGGTCGGCGTGCAAGATCAGTAGCACGTCCGTGAGGCGCGCCTCGAAGGCGTCGGGCACGCGGCCCATCATCATGTAGAAGTAGTTGGCGGCATGGCTGAGATCGCTGCGCGGATGCACGATCGCCTGGCCGCTGCGCACCCGCCCAATCGCCGCCGCAACGGTGGCCATCTTGGAGGTGATCTGAACCGCCTGCGCCTGATGGGTCTCTGGGGTGTCCTCTTCGGCATGTTCGTCGAAAACCGCCAGAGCCGAGATCGCCGTACGCAGGACGGTCATCGGATGGACACCTCGCCGGGCGGCATGGTCGCGGACGATGGCGTAGATCTCTTCCGGGATCTCGCGATGCTGCTGCAATTGCCCGGTGAACCGGGCCAGCTCGGCCGCCGTCGGCAGCCGGTCGTAGAGAAGGAGAAAGAACACTTCTTCGAAAGTGGATTCCTCGGCCAACTCTTCGATCGGGTGTCCGTGGTACACGAGGCGCCCACCCAGGCCATCCACGTAACTCTTGGTGCTTTCGGCCGCGACGACTCCATCCAGACCCTTGGAGAAACTGATTTCGCCAGGCCGGGCCACCAGTTTGAACTCTTCACTGTAGGTTGTCATGAGAGGCTCCACTGCGTGATAGGGATAAGGCCGTAAGGCCGGGCGGTGAGCTCAGGCGCTTAGCCGTTCGAGCGTGGCCAGGCTTTCGCGCACCAGCGCCGCAGATGCGGCCAGCGCCTGCTTTTCCACTTCGTCAAGCGGGACTTCGACAACCCGCTCCACCCCTGAGCGGCCGAGCTGCGTCGGCACGCCAAAGAACATATCGCGCAAGCCGTACTCGCCCTCGAGCATCGCGGAACAGGGGACGATGAGGTGCTTGTCTTTGAGGATGGCGCTTACCATTTGAGCTACAGCGGCGGCCGGGGCAAAGTAAGCACTGCCGGTCTTGAGCAGGTTGACGATCTCACCCCCGCCTTTGCGTGTCCGCTCAACAATCGCCTGCAGCCGGTCAGGGGCCAGCATCTCCAACAGGGGGACACCCGCCACATTGGAGTGGCGCGTGAGCGGCACCATCTCATCGCCGTGGCCGCCCATCACGTAGGTGTGGACGTTCTCGACGCTCACTCCGAGCTCCATGGCGACGAATGCACGCATCCGAGCCGAATCGAGGATGCCCGCCTGCCCGACCACCCGCGCCTTGGGAAACCCGCTGCGCCGGTAGGCCAAGTAGGCCATCGTGTCGAGCGGATTGGTGAGCACCACAAGAACAGCATTGGGCGAGTGGGGCACCGAGCTGTCGACCGCGCTGCGAACGATGGCGGCGTTTGTGTTCAAGAGATCCTCGCGGCTCATACCGGGCTTGCGCGCCGCCCCGGCGGTGATCACGATGATGTCGGAGCCGGCCGTGTCCAGGTAGTCGTTTGTCCCACGTACGCTCACGTCGCTCGAGATGATCGGCAGCGCCTCCTGCAGGTCCAGCGACTTGCCTTGCGGCATGCCTTCCATAACGTCCAGGAGCACAATATCGCCCAGCTCCTGAGCAGCTAGCCAATGCGCGGTGGTTGAGCCGGTAAATCCCGCGCCGATGATTGTGATCTTCGGCCGCATGCAGGCCTCCTTCGCCGAGAACTATTCCAAGGTGGGATGCTTTCGAGAGTTGAGGGTGCTACTCTTGGGATATGACCGGGCAAATGCCGGCCCAGGGTTTCGTGGCCGGGTTCGTTTCCGACCGGTGGATAATCGGTTCACGGCCGAAGTCCGTGGGACAGGGACTGTCGACACAAGGGCGATCCTCCGCGACGATGTGGCGTGGAGTGCGCGCAGTTTACCACACGCTGCCGGCACTTCGAATGCTATAATCGAATCCTTATCTATTACCTCGGCCGGCCCGCGGCCTTAGAAAGCCCGAGCGCACTGCGTCCATGATGAACCCGAAATCGATCGCCTGTCTGGACCTGGAGACGACAGGCCTTAGTCCAGATCGCGACTCCGTCATTGAGATCGGCGTTGTGCTGTTTCGCGGCGAGCGCGTCGAGGACGAGTGGAGCACGCTGGTTAACCCCGGGCATCCCATCCCGCGCGCCATTACCGACCTCACCGGGATCACAGACGCGATGGTGGCGGACGCCCCCCGTCTCGATCGGGCGCTCGCTAAATTGGAGCCGCTTGTCGGAGAACGGCCGATCCTCGGTCAGAGCATCGGTTTCGACCTGGGCTTTCTCCAACGCCATGGGCTGTTCAAATTCAACCAGGCGTTCGATACGTACGACCTGGCCGCGGTTCTCTTGCCCACGGCCCCACGCTACAACCTGGGAGCGCTGGCCAGTGCACTCGGGGTGATCTTGCCGGCCACCCACCGCGCTCTGGATGATGCCCGTGCCACGCGGGCCGTGTTCCTGCGTCTGCTCGAAATGGCGGCGGAACTGTCGCTCGACCTATTGGCGGAACTGGTACGGCTAAGTCAGAATCTGGAATGGGGCGGCGGGCAACCGCTGGAGGATGTCCTGGGCGAGCGCCTGCAAGCGCGGGAGGCCGTTGGGCCGCTGACCGCGCCCGCGCTCTTCAACCTCCCCGCGCTGCGGCCTTCTGAGTCTCCGGATTTGTCACCGGCGAGCGAACCCTCGCCTCTGAATGTGGATGAGGTGGTGGCCACGCTCGATGACGGCGGCGCACTCGCCACGCGCTTCCCCGGCTACGAGCGACGCACCCAACAACTGGAGATGACCGCAGCCGTCGCCCGATCGCTGAGCGAGGGGCGACACCTGCTGGTTGAGGCCGGCACAGGCACCGGCAAGAGCCTGGCCTATCTCGTCCCGGCCGTTCACTGGGCTGTGCGCAACGGGTTGCGCGTGGTCGTCTCGACGAACACCATCAACTTGCAGGACCAGCTCATCAACAAGGACATCCCCGATCTGCAAGCCGCCCTCAACCTTGATTTCCGCGCCGCCGTGTTGAAGGGCCGTGCCAACTACCTGTGCCCGCGCAAACTCGAGGCCGCCCGGCGACGCGGCCCCGAAACGGCCGAAGAGATGCGCGTGCTGGGCAAAACCCTCGTTTGGCTGCGGCAGACGACGACCGGCGACCGCAGCGAACTGAATCTGGGCGGGCCCGCCGAGCGCATGGCGTGGGACCGTCTCTCGGCTCAGGATGAGCAGTGCACTCTCGAGACGTGTCAAACGCTCGGACATGGGACATGTCCTTTCTACCGTGCGCGCGTGGCCGCCGAGAGCGCGCACGTGCTGATCGTGAACCACTCGCTGCTCGTAGCCGACATCGCCGCAGAGAACCGGGTGCTGCCCGAGTACGACTACTTGATCGTAGACGAAGCTCATCATCTCGAGAGCGCTACCACCGACGGGCTGGCCTTTCACCTTTCGCAGCCGGATTTCGACCGCGTGCTGCGCGAGCTCGGGGGATCGCGTAGCGGCCTGGCGGGCGCGCTGGCAATGCTGGCGCGGCGACCGCCCGCCTGGGCCGGCGACCTTGATCTGCGCGGGCAGCTCGACCGCCTGACCGAGGGCGGGGAGCGCTGCCAGAGCGACGGGCGCGCGCTGTTCGAAACGCTGCGGCGCTTCATCGAGAACCAGCTCGAATCGCCCATCGGCGAATACGGCCTCGAATACCGGCTGCTGCCTTCGACGCGCTCACTCCCCGGGTGGGAAGAAGTTGAGATCGCGTGGGAGAACCTGCGTGGCGCGCTCGACGAGCTGCGGCGGATTACCTCTGGCCTCGGCGATCGGATGGCGGGAGCCGGAGGCGGGGCCACTCAAGGGGAAGATCTGGGCTCCGACCTGCTCGGGTGGGCGCGGCGGGTTCAGACGCTGATGAACCAGATGAATCAGGTATTCGCCGAGCCCTCCCCGTCCATCATCAACTGGGTGGGTATTCAATCCGAGCGCTTAACGATGTCGCTGCATGCCGCCCCGTTGCACGTGGGTCCGCTCGTCGAGCGGCATCTTTGGCACCAGAAGGCGGCCATCATCATGACCTCGGCCACCCTCACCACTGCGGGCGAGTTCGACTTTTTGATCCATCGCCTGAATGCCGATGAGGCCGATACGCTGGTGGTCGGTTCGCCCTTCGATTACGAACACTCGGCGCTGGTCTATCTGGTGTCCGACATCCCCGAGCCGAGCGACGTGCGCGGGTATCAACGCGGCGTAGAGCAAGGCCTGATCGGGTTGTGCAAGGCCAGCCGTGGACGGGCGCTGGTGCTGTTTACGTCTTACGCACAACTACGCCAAACTCATCAGGCGATCGCCGCGCCGCTGGCGAAGGCGGGGGTCACCGTCTTTGAGCAGGGCGAGGGCGCATCGCGCCACTCCTTGCTCGAGTCCTTTCGCGCCAGCGATCAAGCTGTGCTGCTCGGGACGCGTTCCTTCTGGGAAGGTGTGGATGTTCCGGGTCAGGCGCTTTCTGTTGTGGCGATTGTGCGCTTGCCGTTCGCCGTACCAAGCGACCCAATTGTGGCAGCCCGCTCCGAGACTTTCGATGACTCGTTCTCCGAATACTCCTTGCCGGAGGCCATCTTGCGATTCCGCCAAGGGTTCGGACGGTTGATTCGCACGCGCACCGACCGCGGTCTGGCCGTCGTGTTCGATCGACGGATCCTCACCAAATCCTACGGCCGCTACTTCACCAATTCGCTACCAGACTGCAAGATCGAGCAGGGCACGCTCGCCGACTTGCCGAAACGCGCGACGTTGTGGCTGGGCGAGTGATCGTGATTCAGGCGGGTTTGGGGGCCCTCAACGGAGACGGCACACCAGGGATCCGATGAGCCTCGTCAAGAACCGCTCGTGGTTGCGCACGACATCCTTTGCGGCTCTCGGCGCCGGATTGATGCTGCTGGCGGTGGTTGGGGCGGTGGGCCTCGGGCGTTATTCCAGTTCGGAGGAGCAGCCCTCGGCCGAACCCATCGTGGCCGATTTCCCAGCGCCAGAGTTGAACTATGTCGACCTCGCCGATCAGCGAGGCTCTCTTTCGGACTTCCGGGGTAAGGTGGTTCTGGTCAACCTATGGGCGACATGGTGCCCCCCGTGTCTTGCGGAGATGCCAGTGCTTGCGGAGGCCGCCCGCGATCATGCCTCACAGGGGCTGGTCGTGCTGGCCCTCAACCAGGGTGAATCGCGCCGGGTGGTGAGCAGGTCTGTCGGGGGCTGGGGTCTGGCGCTGGTCGTTGGGCTCGACCCTCACGAGGAGGCGATGCGCCTTTTGCGCACCACAGCACTGCCTTCTTCTTTCTTGGTGGATGCGCAGGGCCAAGTGCGCCTGGCGTGGTTCGGGGCAATCGACCGGGACCATCTCGAGGCGGCGTTGGCCCGCGTGGTGGATTTGGGAGGCGTACCGTGAATGCCGCGGTGGTGTGGAAGAGCGAGCTAACTTTTGAAGGCATGGCCGGCTCGGGATTTCGTGTCCCGCTCGGAGCTGCCGCGGACGTGGGCGGCGCCGAGGACGGGTTCCGCCCGATGGAGCTCATGGCTCTCAGCCTAGCCGGGTGCACGGCAATGGATGTGATTTCCATTCTGCAAAGGAAGCTACAGGCCGTCACGGCCTTCGAGGTGCGGGTGGAGGGCGAACGTGCCACCGAACATCCGAAAGTCTTCACGCGCATGGTGGTCGAATACCGCGTGCGCGGGCGCGGCATCGACCCGCAAGCCGTTGACCGGGCGGTGGCGCTCTCGCGCGACAAGTATTGCCCCGCCCAGGGAATGCTCGCCAAGGTGGTGCCGATCGAGCACCGCGTGGTCATCGAGCAGGACCCGCCGGGTGAGTAGACAAGCTCAGTGGAGTAGGCTGGGGGTCTTTCCCAGGAGCGTCTCGCGATGGCCGAACGTCTGCTGATCACCGGCGCGACCGGCTTCATCGGGCGTGCCCTCTGCCAGGTGCTCTCGCCGAGGGGTTACGACCTGCGCCTTCTTCTCCGGCCTTCGCGATCCATCCGGGGGCTTCCGCCGGGGCGCTCGGAGGTCGCCATCGCCTCGCTCTCCGATGCCCGCTCGCTGCGAGCGGCGTTGGTTGGCGTGCAGACCATCATTCACCTGGCCTCGGCCGAAGGCGAGCATCGGCGGCGCGACCTGCTTGCCACCGACGTGGAGGGGACAGCGTTGCTCGTCGAGCAAGCTCGGTTGGCAGGGGTCCGGCGAGTGGTCTACCTCAGCCACATCGGCGCCAGCCGCATCTCGGCCTTTCCCTTCCTCCAGGCGAAGGGTATGGCAGAACAAATCCTGCTCGAGAGCGGCCTGCCCACCTGTATTTTGCGCACCTCGTCGGTTTTCGGCCCCGAAGATTCATTCACCAATGTCATTGCCATGGCCGCCAGTGCCATGCCGGTAGCGTTCTTAGTGCCACAGGGCCAGCCGCAGTTGCAGCCGTTGTGGATTGGTGACCTGGTGGCAGCAATCGATCTGGCGCTTCGTGAGGAGATCGGGTTCGGGCAAGTGCTCTCGATCGGGGGGCCCGAGCACCTCACAATCGACGACGTAGTGCAAACGGTACTCATCGCTTGCCGCCGCTCGCGCGTTCTGGTGCGCGTGTGGCCACCCTACCTGCGCCTGGGCGCCAACCTACTCGATGCATTCCTGCCGTACTCGCCGCTTACTCCCTACTGGGTCGACTACCTCGCCGTGAACCGCACGTGCGAGGCCAATGCCTTGGCGCGCTGGTTCGGCATTCGCCCGGCCAGGCTTGCAGATCGGCTCGACTACTTGCGCCACGGTCGAGGCCTGCGTGGATTGATGCGTTTCATCTGGCGCGGTCCACTGACTCTTTCTGCCGGGTAGGCTGCGGGGCTCCGCCAGCGGGTTGACAAGCCAAGCCTCCGCCCCCACAATGTCAGAAGGGCTTGGGCCCCGAGCCCGGGCTCACAGCGAAACGAGGCGGGGAAGGAACCAGGCATGCGACTTGAATCGATCGAACTCCATCACATCCGCATGTCCCTGCGCGAGCCGTTCGTAACATCGTTCGGGATCACCCGCGAGCGGGAGGCGGTGTTGGTGCGAGCCTGCGCCCGTGGTGCCGAGGGCTGGGGCGAGTGCGTCGCCGGACAGCAGCCGGACTTTTCTTATGAGACCACCAGCACGGTGTGGCACGTGCTGACCGACTTTCTTATCCCCGCGGTTCTTGCGGCCGAGGTCGAGGAGCCGCAACAGCTGCGGCGGGTGCTGGACGGTACGCGTGGGCATCCCATGGCTAAGGCCGGGCTGGAGGCCGCGGTCTGGGATCTGTTCGCAAAGCAGGCCGGGCAATCGTTGGCCCAGTACTTGGGTGGAAAGGGCGACCGGGTAGCGGTGGGTGTCTCTGTTGGCATCCAAGAAAGTACCTCCGCGTTGTTGCAGGCTGTGGAAGAGTACGTGCGCAGCGGGTACGCCCGGGTTAAAGTCAAAATCAAGCCCGGCCGGGATGTTGAGGCCGTACGCGCCCTGCGTAAGGCGTTTCCGGGTCTCGCCCTGCAAGTGGATGCAAATGCGGGCTATTCGCTTGCGGACCTGCCGGTGTTCAAGGTGCTGGACGAATTCGACTTAGCAATGATCGAGCAGCCGCTTGGGGCGACCGAACTAACAGATCACAGTCGTCTGCAGGCCCAACTGCGGACGCCCGTCTGCCTGGATGAGAGCATCGGCGATGCGGCCAGCGCCGGGGCCGCCCTGGATCTTGGCGCTTGCCGGATCATCAACATCAAGCCAGGCCGAGTTGGAGGATTGGGTGAGGCGCGGCGCGTCCACGACCTGTGCGCGCAACGCAGCATCCCCGTCTGGTGCGGAGGCATGCTCGAAACGGGAATCGGTCGCGCGGCCAATGTCGCGCTGGCCACGCTCCCCAACTTTCGGTTGCCCGGGGACCTTTCGGCCTCCGATCGATACTACGCTGAAGACCTCATTGAGCAGCCGTTCGTCCTGAACAGCGATAGCACACTGACCGTCCCTACCGGGCCGGGAATTGGTGTCGACCTGCGATGGGATCGGCTGCACCGATCCACGCTGCGGCGCGCCCTTCTCAAGGCGTGAGCCATCGCATTGCGTATGCGCCGGCAAAAGCGAACGCCAGCATCTTAAGCGTCTTGCCAATCCAACAATAGAAGAGGAACTTCTGAACGGGCATCCGCAAGATGCCCGCGATGATTCCTGCCACATCGAAGACCGGGTTAGGGATGAGCGCCAGCACGGTAATCGTCAATGACCCGTAGCGGCGCATCAACCGTTCCAGGCGCTCGACTCGTGACGACCGCTCGAGCACGGCGCGTCCGGAGAACCCGGCCAGGTATCCGGAGAGTTCGCCCAACGCTGCGCCCGCCCCGGCCGCCAAGGCCACCGGTAGTGGGGGAAAGACCGCTCCCATGCTGAAGACAAATGCCACGCCCGGCGCGGGCAAGAAGAGGGTGGCGTTGGCGAGAACCGAGAGCAAGAAGATTCCGGGGTAGCCGTACACCGCCAATTGCGCGGCGCGATCGCGAATCGAGAAGATGTAGAGCGTAATGCCGATCACGGCCGCAAGGCTGAGCAGGCGCGCCACGGTAAGCCAGAGGCCGCTCAATCCTTTGCGGGTCGTCCCCGTTTCGAGCGGCGGCAGCGGCTTCGGGTTCTCGAGATCCGCTGGGTCGCGGCTGTCACTCATGGTTGAACGGTCGTTGTGCGTACCCACCGAGCTCCTGCGTCCTGCAACGCGGCCCGAATCGCCGCAGACTGGTGTGCCTCACCCAGCGCGATAACGTTCCCTCCCATGCCCGCGCCCGATAGCTTGGCCCCGAGCGCGCCTGCAAGGCGCGCGGCCTCCACCAATTGCTCGAGTCCGGCGCTGGACACTCCGACCTGTTCAAGAAAGCCCTGATTGCGGTTCATCAGAGCACCGACCTGCGGCAGGTCGCCGTTCGCCAGTGCCGCCAGCGACTGGCGCGCGCAGGTCCCGATCTCATCGAACAGGCGCTCGAAGGTGGGCGTATCCCGTTGCCACGCCTCGCGCACGGCTCCGACGGCAAAACGAGTCTCGCTGCGCACACCGCTGTCGGCAATCGTAAGGTCGAATGTTGCGCCGAGTTCAATCGGCTGCGGAGGAGCGCCGCGGACGAAGACAATCGGCCGTTCGAGGGCGATGACCGAATTGTCGATGCCGGAGGGCGTGCCGTGATACACGACTTCAGCCTCGAACACGATGTCCGAGACCCGCGCCGGAGCGAGGTCCAGGCCATGCACGGATGCCAATGCACGCACGATGGCCGTGGTGACGGCGGCCCCCGAGCCGAGCCCGGAGGCCACCGGGATATCGGACGTGATGCGCAGCGTGCCCGTGCCAAGTTCGATACCCAGCCCTTGACAGACGATGCGTACCGTCTGCCGCAGCGGGTGGCCGGCGGGCAATTCCGCGAGGGGCGAGGTCAGCGCTATCTGCGGCGCTTGGAGCGAAAAAGGAGAGGATCCGGGGGTGTATTCGGCGCGGGCGCGCAGGCCGGGCAGCGGAAGGGCGACCGCTGGGCGCCCGTAGACGACCGCGTGCTCGCCGATCAGGATGACCTTGGCGCACGCGGTGGCCGAGTAACTCATCGCTGGAGGTAGAGGATGCTCATGGCGGACAGCGCCCACAACACAACCCCGGCCTGCAGGGGGCGATCCATCATGACGATTTCCTCGGGCGCACCGCCGGCCTTTTCCACCTGGATGAGGTACAGGTAACGGAAGATGCTGTACACCACAAAGGGCACGGTCAGCATCATCGAGTGATTGGCGGGCAAGTTGGGTGCCGAGAACGTATACAGCGAGTAGGCGACTATGGTCGCCGCCGAGACGATTTGGATGTAGCTATCGAGCAGGGGAATGGTGTACCCATCCAGCACGCGGCGGTGATTGGATGCGTCGTCGACCAACAGCGCCAACTCGGCGCGGCGTTTGCCGAAGCTGATGTACAGCGCGAGCAGGATCGTGCATACGTACAACCACGGCGAAAACCGTTCGACCTGTATCAAAGTCACTCCGGCCGCTACCCGGATGACAAACCCCGCGGCCACCGTCAAGGCGTCGACGATCGGCACGTGCTTGAGCGCGAAGGAATAAGCCAGGTTGAGCAGCAAGTAGCCGAAGACAAGCCATCCGAGAACCGGGTTCAACAGGAACGCCAGGGCGACGGAGAGCGGGCCGAGCACGGCCGACACGGCCAGCGCCAGGGCCACTGAGATCTCGCCCGCGGCGATCGGCCGCTTGCGCTTATCCGGGTGCAGGCGGTCCTGGTTGCGGTCGGCAACGTCGTTGATGAGGTAGACCACCCCCGATGCCAGGCACAGCAGCACGAACCCGCCCGTGGTCCGCAATAGCGCACCCAGGTCCAGTATCTGTCGGTCGAAGCCGAGCGCGGCGAAGATGAAGATGTTCTTCGGCCACTGACGCGGGCGCATGCTCTTGACAAGGAGGCGCAGCTTGTGCACGCTAGACCTCCTCGACCAGGCGCGCCAACAGCTGACGGATGGAGGCCGCCCGCGTGCCGACACACGGCAATACAGCGCCCTCGGCTCCGGGCGCCACCGCCTGCTGCACCGCGCGAAGCGAGGCGGCCCCGGGGAGATCTTGTTTGTTGGCGGCAACCATGTAGGGGACTCCCAGTGCGGCGAACCGCGCGAGCAGATCGCGCGCGCCGTCGAAGCTCTCGGGCGCGGTCGAATCCACGACCAACAGCAGCGCATCTGTTTCCGCGGAGAGGATGTCCCACATGAAATCGAATCGCTCCTGGCCGGGCGTGCCGGTCAGGTGCACCACGGTGTCGCCCAAGGTGATCCGGCCGTAATCCATCGCTACGGTGGTGTGGTCTTTACCGTCTCCGCCAGAGCGAGTCAGCCGTCGCTCGGTGGATACCACATCGATTTCGGATATGGTGCGCACCAGGCGCGACTTGCCCGCGCCAAAAGGTCCGGTCACGAGAATCTTGACGTGTCGGGTCATGCCTGCTCACTTCTCAGCCAGAGGTACCGCGGTGCCGTCCGCGCGGCGGAAATCGAAGAAGCGGTATCCGACCCCGTGCTCGGTGAGAATGTAGACCGGGTGAGAGGGATCCTGCTCCAGCTTCTGCCGCAGGTAGTTGACATACAGCCGCAGATAATGCGTCTCACCGCGGTATTCATATCCCCACACTTTGGCCAACAGTTGGTCGTGAGGCACGACCCAGCCTGCGTTCTGCACCAAATGATAGAGCAGGCGGAATTCGGTCGGGCGTAAGCGCACCAGTCGGCCTTCGACCCATATCTCGCGCCGGTCGAAATCCAGGCGCAACCGCCCGTCGATCACCAGCGGGCCAGTCGCTCCGGGCTGCGGGCTCTCCAGCCGGCGCAACACGGCGCGGATGCGGCTGACCAGTTCGCGCGGGCTGAAGGGTTTGGTGACGTAATCGTCGGCGCCCAGCTCGAGCCCGCGCACGCGTTCGTTCTCCTCGCCCTTGGCGGTGACCATGATGACCGGAACACTGGAGAACTCGCGCATCATTCCCAGCACTTCGAAACCGTCCATGTCGGGCAGCATCACGTCCAGCAAGACCAGGTCCGGCAGGTCGTTACGCAGCCGCTCGAGCGCCTGGGTGCCGTTGTGCGCCTCCGAAACCTGGAAGCCGTCGTGCTCCAGGTTCAGGCGGATGAAGCGAACCATGCGCGGTTCGTCATCGACAACCAGGATGCGTCGGCGTGGCGTTGGAGGCATCGTGCTACTCGCGCACAAACGTCACCAGCCGCTCCTCGGCCTCGCCCGGCAGGATCTCGATGAAGGCCACTCGGCTTGCCGCCCATATTACGGTGGAGACGTTCTCCTGCAGGTAGGGAATATCCTTGCCGTCGCGCCGGCGCGGGTGATGGACGGTGAGGAAGTTGGCCGTGGCGGGCGGCAAGTCGTCCATCTCCGCCATCACCGCCTCCTCGTTGACCAGGTGCATAAGCACGGTGATCGTCATCCGCGCCTCCGGGGCTAGTCCTTGCGGAACACCTGGACCTTGAGGCTGCCCAGGCTGATCGTGTCGTTCTCACTGAGGGGCATGGGTCTCTCGGGGGTCAATCGCGTGCCGTTGAGGAAGGTACCATTGGCACTGCCCAGATCCACCACCATCAGCGAATTCCCCTCGTACCGCAGATGGGCGTGCAGCCGGGAGACACCCTTCTCATGGGCCCCGTAGCGGTTGAGGTCGATATCCGGCAGGATGGCCTGGGTCGGCTCCGCCCGGCCAAGTATGTAGTCCTGCTGGCCGCGCAGGGGAATCGCGACGGTGCTGCCCATCACCCGCACCGCGATCGAATCTTGGCGGGTGAGGAGCGCTGGGCCTTGCGTTTGGCGAGGCTTGGTGGTGATTTCTTCGGCCTCATCGACGGGCAACGAGACGGTCGGTGAGGCGGCATCTTCATCCACCATCAACCCGCACTCGGGACAGAAGAGCGTGCCCAAAAAGAGGGAGGCCTTGCAGCGTTGGCAGGTGATCATCGCGGCCCCTCCGCGTGCGCGTCGAGCAGCGCGCGCGTCCCATACTTTACCCGCTTCTGCCCGCGCTCGGTCAGCTTGTGATCCTGGGCCAGCGCTTCGGCCTCGGCGATCACCGACCGCGCGAGTTCTCCATGGCCGATCTCCAAGAGCTGGGTCGCCAGGCGGTTGAGCCGCCGCGTGCCGAGTTCGGCGTCACCCGAACGCGCGTCGGCCAGCGCCTTCTCCTGCAAGTGATACAGGTTCACGCTGCGTGCCGCGGTGAGCAACTGCCCCGAGATCGGCGCGGGCGCGGCCTCCTTGAGCACCGGGAAGGACAGCGCCAACGAGGAGTTGAGATGCATGTTGGTCTGCGCCAAATGCGCGCCAAAATGCATCGTGCACACCTCGAAGGAAGCCAGCGGCTCGGGAATGGTGGAAATGACAAACTGCAGCAACAGCGTCAGACTCGTGCCGCTGAAGAGCGAGCCCAGGCGCAGCGTGGTCCCTCCTGGCAGCGGGGTGGGCGCGGGCGAGGTGCGGAAGGAGGACTGCAGCATGACGCCCGGCGCAGTGTCGATGCTCAACGATATTTGGTCGGCGTAGACTAGCCCCAATTCGCGGAATTTCTGCTTGAGCATCCGGTTGAGGGTGGACAGGTTCTCGATATAGACCGCTTGTCCGCCCGTCTTGGCGGCCAACGCATCCAGGAAGATGTCGTTCCAGGCTTCGCCGACCCCGATGGCCGTTATCTCGATCCCTTCCAGGGCGGCCTCGTCGGCCAGCTCCATGCAGGCCTGCTCATCGCCATAGGTGCGGCCGTCGGTGATCAGGATCAGGTGGTCGATGGTTCCGCCCACCGCCCCGCGGCGCACCTCTTCCATGCCGGCCCGCAGCCCCTTGAGAATCTCGGTAGCGCCGCTGGTCTGTATCTCCGAGAGGCGGCTATTGGCCGCGGTCGGAGAGAGGTGGGCATCGGAGGGGATGAGCAGTTCGGCCTTGTCGCTGAACGTCACCAGGCCGAGACGGTCTTGCGGGCGAAGCAGGCGGATGACTTCGACCGCCGACGAGCGGGCGGTATCCAGGCGCTCGCCGGTCATGGAGGTCGACCGATCGAGCACCAGGCACATGTTGAGCGGCGGGGCGGGCGAAGCGTCGTCGCGCTGCGGCGGGCGGACCGCGATTTGCGTGTACAGCACCTGCGCCTCGGTGTGCACCTGCAGCGCAGTCCGACTGTGGTTGAGGTCGACGACGAACGGCTCGGCCGGGGCAACGCTGGTCATGGCAAGCCTGCCAGCTCCACGCAAATGACTGAAATGTTGTCGGGTCCGCCGGCGGCATTGGCCAGTTGCACCAGCGCATCGCACGCGGCTTGCGGCGTGTCGCTGTTGGCCATCGCCTCC
>MGOA01000034.1:9174-14858 GCA_001796965.1 Chloroflexi bacterium RBG_16_64_43 | reverse complement strand
CCGGGCGGGGGTCACGCCTGAGGCTGATGCGCGCGAGGGTGCGCCCGAGGCCGAAGGCGAAGGCGCCGGGAGTGACGACCGGCTTTCGGTGTTCAAGGACTTCGTCGAGAAGCTTGACCTCGACGATATTCCCCCAGACGAAACGAAGAGCTAGCTCAGCCGGGCGCAGCCCGCCCGGCGGGCGCGCGACCCTTGGCGGCCGCACAGCCAGGACTCGCGGGTGCGGCCGCGTTGCTCACCCTGCAGACCATGACCGACCGAGAGACGTTCATTCCCTCCGAATCCACTCCCCAGCCGGCGGGCGGCCCGATCGTCGCCCCGCACAGCCGCGAGGCCGAAGAGGCCTTGCTCGGGTCGGTGCTGATCAACCCCGAGGCCTACTACGAGGTGGCCTCTTTCCTCGGCCCGGGCGATTTCTACCTGCACCGAAATGGCTGGGTGTGGGAGGCCTTCCACCAATTGGTGGAGAAGCGCGTGCCCATCGATGTGATGACGGTGGCCCAGGAGTTGGAGCGCGCGGGCCGGCTGGCCGAAGCTGGAGGGCCGGCCTTCTTGGCCGCGCTCATGGACAACGTGCCCAGCTCATTACACGCCGAGGCTTACGGCCGGTTGGTCGAAGAGCAGGCCGTGCGGCGCAAGCTACTTGCGGCCGCGAGCGTGGTGGCCAGGCAGGCGCACGATACGGGTGTGCCCATCGAGGACGTGATGGGCGAGGCCGAGAAGGCCATCTTCGACGTCAGCCAGCGCCGCCTGGCGCGCGACGTGGAGCCCATCGGGCGCGTCATCAGTGAATACTACGACCGTGTCGAGTACCTCTCTCGCGCACCCGAGGATGAGGCCTACGGCATCCCCAGCGGGTTCATCGATTTGGACCGGAAGCTGGGCGGGCTGCAACGCTCGGACCTGATCATCGTGGCCGGGCGCCCGGGGCAGGGCAAGTCGGCGATGCTACTTTCGATCGCCAAGAACGCCGCCCAGCTCTATCGCAAGCACGTGGGCGTGTTCTCCCTCGAGATGTCGCGTGAGCAGTTAGTGCAGCGCCTCATCTCGCAAGAATCCGGCATCGATTCGCACCGCATGCGGCTGGGGCGCATCGAAGAGGACGAATGGCCGCGCTTCACCCACGCGGCCAGCGTTCTGAGCGAAATGCAGATCTTCCTCGACGATACGCCGGCGCTCACCCCGCTCCAACTGCGCAGCAAGTGCCGTCGTCTGCACCTGGAGTTCAACCTCGACCTGGTGGTGGTGGACTACCTTCAGCTTATGGGCACCGACTTCCGCACCGAGAACCGCGTTCAGGAAGTCTCGCTCATCTCGCGCAGCCTTAAGGCTCTGGCGCGAGAACTCAACGTCCCGGTTTTGGCTGCGGCCCAGCTTTCGCGGGCGGTCGAGCAGCGCTCCGACCGTCGGCCGGTGCTCTCGGACCTGCGCGAATCTGGAAGCCTCGAGCAAGACGCCGACGTTGTGCTTTTCATCCACCGCAATGATCCCTACGTTTCCGAGGAAGACCGGACCAACGTCACCGAGATCATCATTGCCAAACACCGCCACGGGCCCACGGGCAGCGTAGAACTCATCTTCCTGCCGACGCTAGCTCGATTCGAAAACGCCGCCACGCGCGGCATGGATGGCGCGCCGACCGCTAGAAGCAAATGAAGCGTTTCGAGGGCTTTCGCGACGGGCCCGTGCGCTGGGTGTCGCTTCCCGAGCCGTTCTTCAGTGAGCTGCTTCCGGCCATCGACGACTTGGCGGAGCTCAAGCTCACGCTGTACGTCATGTGGGCACTCTCCCGCCAGGAAGGCGAACCGCGATACCTTCTGCGCGCGGATCTGACGGCAGACCCGAATTTGCGCGAGACGCTGGTGGGAGATGGCCGCGACATCGGAAAAGTCCTGGAGCATGCTTTGGAGCGAGCGCTTGCACGGGGAGTACTCCTGCGCGGGCGGCAGGCTGAGGGCGGGGCGGAGGCGATCTTCCTGAACACCGCACGCGGACGGGCGGCCGCGGAAGGCCTGGAGCGGGGGGATTGGCAGCCGGACGAAGACCGCGGCGCCGCACGCCCGGTCCATCTCGAGCGGCCGAATGTCTTCGCAATGTACGAAGAGAATATCGGCGCACTGACGCCGGTGATGGCGGATATCTTGCGGGATGCGGAGAAGGCTTACCCGGCCGCATGGATCGAGGAAGCCATGCACCTGGCTGTGGAAGGCAACGCACGATCGTGGCGTTATATCGCCGCCATCCTCGAGCGGTGGAAGACCGAGGGGCGCGGCGGCCAGGAGCCCGGAGCGGAAAAGGGCGGGCGACGTTATGTCGAAGGCGAACTCAAAGACTTCATCGAGCACTGAGCGCCCGACCGACTCCGGTCCCTCGGGATCCATCGGCCCGCGGCCCGGCCGGGGCCGCCCCGATTGCCCGGTGTGCGGCGGCCTCGGCTATGTCCGCCGAGACCTGCCGGTGGACCATCCCGACTTCGGACGGGTCACGCCCTGCACCTGCGTTGAAGAAATAGACCGCGGGCGGCAAACCGAGCGCCTGCAACGCCTGAGCCGGCTCGATCAATTGCGTCACTACTCCTTCCAAAGTTTCCAGCCCCACGGCCGAATCGGCCTCGGGGCGACGCAGCAGGCATCCTTGGAGCAGGCCTTCAACCAGGCGCGCGCGTTTGCCTCCGCTCCGAACGGCTGGTTGGTCCTCTCCGGGGGGTACGGATGCGGCAAGACCCATCTGGCAGCGGCGATTGCCAACCAGGCTGTCGACAGCGGCGTGCCCACGCTCTACCTCACCGTGCCAGATCTATTGGATTGGCTGCGCGCAACATACGATGATGAGTCGTCGACCTTTGAGGCACGCTTCGAAGAGATTCGCGCCGTGCGGTTGCTGGTGCTGGACGATTTCGGTTCGCATAGTGCGACTCCCTGGGCGCAAGAAAAAGTGTTCCAGATCATCAATCATCGCTATGTGAGCCGCCTGCCCACGGTTATCACCACCAACGTCGACCTCGACGAAGTGGACGGTCGCATCCGCTCGCGATTGGCCGACCCCGAACTCGTCACGCGGGTGCACATTCATGCGCCTGACTATCGCCAACCCACCCTGGATTCCTCCCAGTCGGACCTCTCGACCCTCGCGCACCACGAGCGTCAGACGTTTGGCACGTTTTCCTTACGCGAGGAGGGCGGGTTGACCGCCGAAGAGGTGCGCAACCTCAAGGGCGCGCTGGAAACAGCGCACCACTTTGCCGAGGATCCGCGCGGGTGGCTGGTGCTGCTCGGGGCATATGCCTCAGGGAAGACGCACCTAGCCGCGGCCATCGCCAACTACCGCAACAGCGCCGGGCATCAGGTTCTGTTCGTGGAGGTGCCCGATTTGCTGGACCATCTGCGCGCGACGTTCAGCCCCTCCAGCAACGCGCGCTACGACCGTCGTTTCGACGAGATCCGCTCGGCGCAGTTGTTGGTGCTCGACGATTTGGGCACGCAGAACATGACTCCCTGGGTGCGCGAGAAACTGTATCAACTTTTCAACTACCGTTACAACGCGGAATTGCCGACGGTGATTACGACCTCCGATGAGTTGGAAGAGATCGATGCGCGTATCCAGACGCGGATGCTTGACAGCCGCCTGTGTCGCGTGTACGCGATCACGGCGCCGGCGTTCGTGGGAGGCAAGCGGCCGCCGCGGGCGCACGCGGCCGCAGAGAAGCGGCGCGCATCGCGCTCGCGCTGAGAGAAACAACCGGGCTGCCGATTTCGGCAGCCCGGTGTCATCCCATCGAGAGGGACCTAGGTGGATTCCCGCTACGAACGCGCGGGAAGGACGAAGAGGTGCTTTCGGGCTTCTTGAGAAGGACTGTCGTTCTTAATCCCCACCCCTGACCCCTCCCCCGGCAAGCTGGGGTGTCACCGCGAGGTCGTCAGGCCCGGGGAGGGGAGAAGTCTTTAAAAGAGGCGGGGGGCAAAAGGCCCCCCGCCTCTTCGAGGTTCTCCACGCCCTGTCCGCCATGCGCTATGTTGTCGAGGACGGTTGCGAGGCGGAGAGCCTGCCCTGCAAGGGGGGGCAGGAGGTGAGGCGGGAGAGGGTTCCTTTGAGCATGCTGCTGGGCCCGCGCGAGAATGAGGAGTTAGAGCTATGCGCTCGTCGTCCCCTCATTGTCGAAGCGGGGACCCAGGAGAACTCCGGCACGCGTTGCTCGGGTCGGCAACGTTTGAGTTGCCTGGAGTCCCGCTACGAACACGCGGGAATGACGGCCAAAACACAAGACCACGCGGGAAGGACGAGCCTCTTGTTCGTCGTCCCCGCGGGCATAAGGCGGCGGCCCAGGAGAACGGGCGCACGCGTTTCGCACGTCGTTTGCGTGCGGGCTGCCTGGATTCCCGCTGCGAGCACGCGGGAATGACGGTCAAAACACAAGGCCACGCGGGAAGGACGAGACTCTTGTTCGTCGTCCCCGCGTGCACAAGGCGGGGACCCAGGAGGACGGGCGCACGCGATTCGCGCGTCGTCTACGGACGGGCTGCCTGGATTCCCGCTACGAACACGCGGGAATGGCGATCGATACACATAGCCGCATTGGATTGACGGGCACGATCACGAGGTCCGCGAACAGAGGGGGGACCCCACTATGGCCTCAATCGTGCGCGGCATCTGGGCACATGCCGCCCGCGCGCGGTCATCCGTAAGGCGTGCTATGCCCTCTCCTGGATGATCTCCCCCGCGCTTCTCGACCGCGCTATGCCCCGTACTTGGCGAGGCGGCCGGCATGAGCCATCATCAGCGTCATGATCTCACTGGCGGCAAACGTCCCCAGGCCGCCGCGCATGCAGGCACGCTCGCCGAAGGTCGTTGCTTCATCCGTGCGAACAGTGCTCGGCGCCCACATCAACAGCGGGCACGGATGGAACGAGTGGGTCTTCATCACCGCAGGGGTCGAGTGATCGCCAGTGACCACCAGCACATCCGGAGTGAGTTTCATCAGCGACGGCAGCGCCTGGTCCACCGCCTCGATCGCCTTCACCTTGGCCTCGAAGTTGCCGTCTTCGCCGCGCGAGTCTGTCGGCTTGATGTGGACGAAGAAATAGTCGTGGTCGTTCCAAACGCGGGCCACCGCGGCGAACTCGTCGGCCGGTGTGTCTCCCTCGAAGGGGATCGTTGTCATGCCCACCAGTTTGGCCACGCCGCGGTACATCGGATACACCGCGACGCAGGCCGGGCGCACTTTGAAGATGTCGCCGAACTTCGGTAGACGCGGGTCGCCCGAGAATCCGCGCAGAGTGATCATGTTGGCCGGCCGGTCGTTCGCCAGCAGCTTGTGCGCCTGCGCGATCCACTGATTGAACAACTCTGCCGTGCGCGCGGCCTGGGCCTCCAGCGCACGCACTGGCAGCGGAGCCGCGCCGGTGCGCTGCGGGTCGGTCTCGGATAGCTCGGCCGAGAGGCCTTCGCCGCGAAAGACAACGACGAAGCGATGCTCTTTGACCGGGCGTACTTCGGACGTCACGCCGGGCAGGCGGATCGTGGCCAGCTTCTCGACCAGCGGGCGGGCCGCCTCGGTGGCGATGCGCCCGGCGCGACGGTCGCTGATCAGGCCGGCCGAGTCCACGGTGCAGAAGTTGCCGCGTGCCGCGACGTCCTTCTCGCCCACCTCGACGCCGATGCCAAAGGCCTCTAGCACGCCGCGGCCG
>MGOA01000034.1:0-8717 GCA_001796965.1 Chloroflexi bacterium RBG_16_64_43 | reverse complement strand
TCCTGCTAACATCCAACGGGTATGCAAGAATGAATGATGTCGCAGGTTCACTCTGGCGGCGCGCCCGAAGCGCGCTGCGGGCATTGCGAGCTTGGCTCGCGCCCGGTATCGGTGTCAAGCGCTGGATCCTGGTCCTCGTCCTGGGAACACTGCTTGTCGGCCTAGGACTCTCCGTCTTCCTGATCGAGCTCAATCGTTCGAATCCCAACTCGCTCTTGCTCTACTGGCTGACGCTGCGCTTCCTCGATCGTTCGATTCGTGCGGTGATCCTGATCGTAGGTGGCGGAGCGGCAGTCGGGTTGTCGGTCCTCGCGCTCAGCCGAGCGCTGCTGGCGCCGTTCCAGGTGCCGGGGCGCCCGGCGGCGGAAGCCATGGCGGCCTTCCGCCGGCGCGATCGCGGTCCCCACATCGCGGCGGTTGGCGGTGGCACCGGGCTTTCCACGTTGCTGCGCGGGCTCAAGCACCACTCCGCCAATCTCACTGCGATCGTGACGGTGGCCGACGACGGAGGGTCTTCCGGGCGGTTGCGCCGCTCGCTGGGCATTCCGCCCCCGGGGGACCTGCGCAACTGCCTGGCGGCCCTCTCCGACGACGAATCGTTGCTGACCCAGCTCTTTCAGTACCGTTTCGCCGAAGGCGGAGGCCTCAACGGGCACTCCTTCGGCAACCTGTTTGTGAGCGCGCTGGCCGGGGTGACCGGCAACTTCGAGAAGGGGTTGCTCGAAGCCGGGCGAGTGCTTTCGATCCGTGGCCAGGTGATGCCTTCCACCCTGCGCAATGTGACCCTGGTAGGTGAACTGGTGGATGCGGCCACCAGCGGGCTCAAGCGGGTCGAGGGCGAGAGCGAGATCGTGGCGATGCCGGGGGCCATTTGGCGCGTGACTCTCAATCCCGAAGATGTGCCGGCCTACCCGGGCGCGGTGCAGGCCATCCTCGGAGCCGACATGGTGATCGTCGGTCCTGGCAGCTTGTTCACCAGTGTCCTTCCTAACTTGCTCATCCGCGAGATTCGCGAGGCCCTGCGTGCCACCACTGCGCTGTGCGTGTATGTGTGCAACCTAGCTACGCAGCCCGGAGAGACCGATGGCTTCAGCGTCAGCGACCATCTCATGGCCCTCGAACGCCATATCGGGCCCAGTCCCTTCGATTTGATTCTGGTAAACTCGAATACGTCCTTCCCGCTTCCCGAAGGCGTCGCCTGGGTGAGCGGAACGCCCGCAGAAGTACGCGGAAACGTGCGGGCATTGGATTTGGCCGATCCACGCCTGCCCGGGCATCACCACCCCGAGAAGCTTGCGGCGGCGCTGCTGGCGGTATTGACGTCCCGCCGCGCGCCGCTGCGCATGTGATGAGTCAGACTCTCTTCTATTCAGGAGGTTCGAAATGGCAATACGAGTAGCAATCAACGGTTTCGGCCGCGTGGGGCGACAAGTGCTCAAGGCAATCATCGAGCGCTACCCGAGTGAGCTGGAAGTTGTGGCGCTGAACGATCTCTTCGACGCCAAGACCAATGCCCATCTGTTCAAGTACGACTCGAACTATGGAATCTACGGCGGTTCGGTGGAGGTCAAGGACGGCGACCTGGTGGTTGACGGCAAGAAGGTCAAGGTCTTCATCGAGAAGGATCCTGCCAAGCTGCCCTGGAAGGACCTGGGCGTGTCGTTGGTCATCGAATCCTCGGGGGTATTCACCGATGCGCTGCCCGACACGGCCAAGGGCAAAGCCGGCGCCAATGTGCATATTCTGAGCGGCGGGGCGAAGAAGGTCATCATCACCGCCCCGGCTAAGAACGAAGATTTGACCGTGGTGCTGGGCGTGAACGGCGAGATGTACGACCCCGCCAAGCATCACATCGTGTCGAATGCCTCGTGCACCACCAACTGCCTGGCGCCCGCGGCCAAGGTCGTCCACGACCTGGTCAAGATCCGCCGCGGTCTGATGACAACGGTCCATGCTTACACCAATGACCAGCGCATCCTCGACCTGGCGCACAAGGATTTGCGCCGCGCGCGCGCGGCGGGGCTCAACATCATCCCCACCACCACCGGCGCGGCCAAGGCGCTGGCCAAGGTCATCCCCGATCTGAAGGGCAAGTTCGACGGCTTCTCGCTGCGCGTCCCAACCGCGACCGTTTCGGTGGTGGACTTCGTGGCAGAGGTGGAAAAGGAAACGTCGGTGGAGGCGCTCAATGCGGCCTTCCTGGCCGCGGCCAATGGCCCGATGAAGGGCTACCTCGGCCTTACCATGGAGCCGCTGGTGTCGATCGACTTCAAGGGCGATGCGCGCTCGTCGATTGTGGACGGCCTCTCGACCATGGTCCTGGGTGGAACGATGGTGAAGGTCATCGCCTGGTACGACAACGAGTGGGCCTATTCGTGCCGCACCGCCGACTTGGCGGCGATCATGGCCAAGAAGCTCTAAGCGCGAGGCCGCCATGAACAAGAAAACCGTTCGCGACGTCCAAGTGTCGGGCTGGCACGTCCTGGTGCGGGTGGATTTCAACGTCCCCCTCAAGGGCGGCAAAGTCACCGACGACACGCGCATCCGCGCTTCGCTCCCCACTCTGAATTACCTGATCGATCAGGGCGCTATGGTGATCCTGTGCTCGCACCTGGGCCGGCCCAAGGGTGTGGACCCGGCCTTCAGCCTGGCACCTGTCGCGGCGCACCTGGCTACGCTTATCGGAAAACCGGTCGCGTTCGCCAGCGACTGCGTGGGCCCTGCGGCCGAAGAAGGCGTGGCTGCGCTCAAACCGGGCGAAGTGGTGCTGCTCGAGAACACCCGCTTCCACCCCGAGGAGGAGAAGAACGACCCGGCCTTCTCGCAGCGCCTGGCCATCCTGGGCAAGCTGTTCGTCAACGATGCCTTCGGCTCGGCCCACCGCGCGCACGCCTCCACCGAAGGCGTGGCCCGCTACCTTCCGGCGGTGTCCGGTTTCCTGATGGAAAAGGAAATCGAATACCTCGACAGGGCAGCGAACGCCCCCGAGCACCCGTACGTGGTGATCCTGGGCGGGGCCAAGATCAGTGACAAGATCGGCGTCATCGAAAACCTGCTCGCCAAGTGCGATAAGATGCTCATCGGCGGTGGCATGGCCAACACGTTCCTCGCGGCCAAGGGCATCGCTATGGGTGATTCACTCGTGGAAGCGGGCAGCGTGGAGGCCGCCAAAAAGATCCTGGCCGGCGCCGGCAGCAAGATCATCTTGCCCGAAGATCTGGTCATCGCCGACAAGGCCGAAGCCGGGGCGCAGGTGAAAGAATTGGCCGTGGGCACCGTCCCGGACGGTTGGCGCGCGCTTGACATCGGGCCGAAGACGGCCAAGCGTTACGCCGACGCGCTGCGCGGTGCCATGCTCATCGTGTGGAACGGCCCGATGGGCATGTTCGAAGTGCCGCCGTTCGATCAGGGGACCACTATGCTGGCGCAGGCGGTGGCTGCCTCGGGCGCGACGTCCATCGTCGGCGGAGGCGACTCGGTGGCGGCGATAAACCGCGCGGGCCTGGCGGAGAAGATCACGCACATCTCCACCGGCGGCGGAGCCTCGCTCGAGTTCCTCGAAGGAAAGAAACTTCCCGGCGTGGTAATCTTGCAGGACCGCTAGGTTCGCCGAGGTCAGGAGGGCGCCCGGTTCCGGGCGCCCTCTTTTGTATCCGATCGGAGGGTGCATGCCTTTCGCAGCGGGAGAAACGGTCGGTCCGTACCGCGTCATCGAACAGCTCGGCCAAGGGGGCATGGCCACGGTCTACAAGGCCTACCACCCTGCCCTCGACCGGTACGTGGCGCTCAAAGTGCTGCATCCGGCCTTCCGTGAGGATGCCAGCTTCCTCATGCGCTTCCAGCGCGAAGCCAAAGTCATCGCCAAGCTCGAGCATCCGCACATCGTCCCCATCTACGACTATGCCGAGCACTTGGGGCAGCCCTACCTGGTGATGAAGTTCATCGAAGGCGAGACCCTCAAGGCGCGCTTGGCGCGCGGGCCGCTCGCTCCGGATGAGGCGCTGCGCATCCTGCAGGCCGTGGGCGCGGCTCTCACGCACGCACACCGCCAGGGGATCCTGCACCGTGACATCAAGCCCTCCAACATCCTGCTGACTCCGAGCGGCGAGGTCTACTTGGCGGATTTCGGCCTGGCGCGCATCGCCGAACTCGGGGCCACGACGCTCTCGGCCGACATGCTGCTCGGGACGCCGCACTATATATCGCCTGAGCAAGGACAGGGCCGCCGCGACCTGGACGCCGGCACCGATATCTATTCGCTGGGCGTCGTGCTGTACGAGATCGTCGTGGGGCGGGTGCCTTTCACCGCCGACACGCCCTTTTCCATCGTGCACGACCACATCTTCAAGCCGCTGCCGCTGCCGCGAACCGTCAACCCGCGCGTACCGGAGGCCGTCGAACGCGTGCTGCTGCGTGCGCTGGCCAAGGAACGGGCCGACCGCCACGCGGATGTCGACTCGCTGGTGAGCGCGTTCGTCGAATCGGTGCGCGGCGGATCCACAACTCCAAGGCCCGCCGCCACAACCGCCGTCAAGGGCAAGCAGGGCGTGCCGCCTGCGAGACCGCCTGCGGCGGCCGTGGGTGCAGCTGCGGGGAAGCCCGCCGCGCGCAAGACGCCCTGGTGGGTGTGGCTGCTGGCCGCCGTCGGGCTGTGTCTGTGTCTGGGTGTCGCGGCCTTGCTGCTTTCCACTAACAGGGAAGGCGATGCCACCCCCACGGCGCCAGCGGAGGCGGTGGCGACTCTTCCTGGAGAGATCCCAGCTAAGCCCAGCGAGGATGCCAGCCCGGCGCGTGAGGCGGCCAAGTATTTCGAGGAGGGGCTGCGCCTCTTGGATGCCGGAGATCGCGCCGGCGCCGCGGCGGCCTTCGACAAATCGCGGGCCATTGCCTCCGACAAAGCGCCCTTCTACTTGCGTATGGGCGCGGAGAAACTAGAGGGGCGCCAGGAGTGGGTGCAGGCGCTGCTATTCTACGTGCAGGCCTTGCGGATCGATCCCCAAAACAAAGACCTGCGCCTGCAGATGCAGCAGGCGATGTACCGCTCGAGCGGGTTGGCCGACGGCGGCGGTCCGCTGCAAGAGATCCTCAAGATCGCGCCCGAGTGGGCAGTTGGGCTTTCCACTTGGGGGCGATGGGAGCTCTTCAACGGGCAGCGCGAAGCCGGAGCGAAGGACCTGGAGAAGGCGCAGACGCTGCCGCAGGAACCGGATGCCCCCCTGGTGCTCGCGCTGTGGGCCGAATACCTCGACCTGAGCGGGCGCACGACTGAGGCCAGGGCTATCTTGCGTGAGGTACTAAGCAATCCTCGCACTCCGCGCTGGCTGAACGCCGAGATCAATCGTAACTTGGCATCCTAACTGCAAGCTGCAAAGCGGGCGCGCGCAGGCGGGTGGGACGGGGTCTTACACATGAGTCGACGACCGTTCGTTGCCGGCAATTGGAAGATGAACAAGACCGCCGCTGAGGCAGCCGCCTTCGTGCGCGAGATCATCCCGGGGCTGGTGGCAATTCCCGGCGTAGAGCAGGTGCTCTGCCCGCCGGCGTCGGCGCTGGGAACGGTTGCCCCGTGGCTCAAGGGGTCGGGCATCGGCCTGGGCGCGCAGAACATGCACTGGGAGGAGAAGGGGGCATTCACCGGGGAACTAGCGCCGAGCATGGTCAAGGAGTGGGCGGGCTACGTCATCCTCGGCCACTCGGAGCGGCGGGCACTCTTCGGAGAGACGGATGAAGGTGTCGCTCACAAGGTGCACGCAGCGCTGGCGCACGGTTTGATTCCGATCGTGTGTGTCGGCGAGTCGCTCGCTGAGAACGAGGCCGGCCAGACCTCCGCCGTCGTCTCGCGCCAGTTGCGCGGCGGGCTGGCCGGTCTCACCGCGGAGCAGGCTGGGGTGATCGTCATTGCCTACGAACCGGTGTGGGCCATCGGCACCGGGCGCGCCGCCACGGCCGAGGGTGCCGACGAGGTTGTCGCGGCGACCATCCGCCCCGTGGTGCGCGAGTTGTTCGGCGCGGCGGTGGCCGAGGGCGTGCGCGTCTTGTATGGCGGCAGCGTCACCGGCAAGAACGCCGCCGAGTTCTTTGCCCAGCCGGATATCGACGGCGCGCTCGTCGGCGGAGCCAGCCTCAAACCCGAGTTTGCCGAGATTGTTCGCGCGGCGCAGGCGCGCGCCGCCTGACCTGCTCATGGAGAGCGCCCTCGCCACTGCGCTCTGGCTGATCCTTTCCGCGGTTTTGCTCGTCCTCGTTCAGCGCCTCGTCCAACAGATCATGCAGCAAGCGCTGTTCTTGCTCACTGGCCGGGTGGAGTGGGCGCTTTTCATGTATGCGTTCATCCTCCTGCCGGGCGTGATTCTCCACGAGGGCAGTCATTGGGTCACGGCGAAAATCCTGCGCATGCGCACCGGGCGCATGTCGTTGTGGCCCAAGCTGCAGCGGGAGGGCACCCTACGCCTGGGCTACGTGGAAACCGAGCGCGCGGACTTTCTGCGCAGCTCGCTGGTGGGCGTTGCCCCTCTCGTCGTGGCTATTGTTGCCCTGCTTGTTCTCGGGCAGCGCCTGCTGCATATTGATGCGGTGGGCCTGGCGATCGCCGGCGGTGAGTTCGACCTGGCCTGGCAATTGGCGGCGCAGATCCTCGGCCTTCCGTTCGCCGGTCTGTGGATCTACCTGATCTTCGCGGTGAGCAACACAATGTTCCCTTCGGCCTCCGATAGGCGCTCGTGGCCGTGGGTTGGGATGGTGCTCGGCGTGCTGCTTGGTATCACACTGGTGACGGGCGTGGGGGATTGGGTGGTCGATGCAGCTGGCCGCCCGGCGCTGCGCATCGCGCAAACCGTAGCCCTGGCCTTCTCGATGACGATCGTGGTGGACGCCGCGCTGCTCCCAGGCCTGGCGTTGCTCAACGGATTGCTGCGAAGAGTTCGCGGCGGCTTGATGTGAAGCCTCACGCCGGATTCCCGCTAGGATCACGCGGGAATGACGAGCCTCTTGTTCGTCGTCCGCGCATGCAAGAGGCGGGGACCCAGTGCTCGGTGCTAGTGGACTGCCCGTCGTCCTATCCACGGGCACGCAGAGGTTCAGCCTACAAGGATGGCCTCCTGGATTCCCGCTACCACCACGCGGGAATGACGAGCATCCTGTTCGTCGTCCCCGCATGGAAGAGGCGGGGACTCAGTGCACGATTGCCGTGACCTGCCCTTCGCTTTGGTCCCAATGGCGCAGAAGATCAGCCTACGAGGAAGACTTCCTGGATTCCCACTATGACCACGCGGGGGATGACGAGCCTCTTGTTCGTCGTCCCCGCGTGCTTGAGGCGGGGACCCAGGGATCGGTGATCGGGATCTGCACATCGCATCCGCTACAAATGCGCGGAGTGTCAGCCTGCAAGGCTGACCTCCTGGATTCCCGCTACGACCGCGCGGGAATGACGATCGATTGAGGATACGCGCTCGGGGGACTACGCAGGTGGTTCGACTGAGTCAGCCACGATTGGCACGGCGCGCGCCGGCGATGACCATGCCATGCGCACGAATCCGGCCACTGCCAACAGCCCAATCGTCAGCCCGCCGTACCATATGGCCACCGGCGCAAAGTTATCGTTGAGCAGCCCGCCGATAACGGGCCCCAGGCCAATGCCCAGGCTATGAGTCAGGTTGTAGATGGACATGTAACGCCCGCGCATGTCGGGCGGCGCCAAATCGGCCGTAAAGGTTGTTGAAGTGGGCACCACGATCAACTCACCGATGGTGGCAATGACCATGCTGATGAGGAAGGCCGCCCAGCCCGCGCCCCAGCCAATGCTGCCCACGCCCACCGCAAAGAACATCGACCCTACCGCGAGAACCCACAGCGTGTTGAAGCGCCTGGTCAGTGCCGTTACCCCGTATTGAAGCAGCACGACCATGACCGCGTTCGTCGCCGGGATGAACCCGTACATATTCTCGGGCACCCCGAAGTTGTCCTTGGCATACACCGGCAAGAGCATCCACAACATCGCGTAGCACATGCCCGCCAGCGTGTACGCGAAGGCGAAGCCCATGAAGCGCTGGTCGCGCAGCACGTGCTCGTAGCCGGCGAACCTCTCGGCCGGCCGCCTGATCTTCGCCTCGGGCCTTCGGAGAGCCGCGCGGAAGGGCGCCGTCTCGGCGACGGTGGCCATCAGCAGGAGGGCGAACAACCCCTGCGCCGCCGACGCGCCGCGGAAGGCCCATGCGTATGAGATCGCGGCCACGAAACCGCCGATCGTCGGGCCGATGGCCACGCCCAGGTTCTGGCTCATCCGCATGAGGGCGTACGCGCTAGGGCGGTCCTTTGAGGGGATGAGGTCCGCTGCCATGGCGTCCACACCGACGCGGTAGAGCGGCGCAAAGGCCCCGTTGACCGCCATCAGAGCCACCCAGATGGGCAGCGAATCCGCAAGGCTCAACCCGAACATGGTCAGGCTGGTGATCGCGAGGCTGGCGACCATCGCACCCTTGCGCCCCACGCGGTCGACGACTGCGCCGGCGATGAACGAACTCACCAGCCCGATCATCGAATTCATCGTGAGCACGAGCGCCACCGCCGTCAGCGGGAGGTCGAAGCGCTCCCTCATGTAGATCGTGAGGAAGGGCCAGATCATGGAGGATCCGGAGGAATTGAGCAGGATGCCCCAGAAGATGACCCAGTACTGGCGTGGGTAGGTGGCGCTCAGCCGGCGCAGGCGAGTGAGCACGAGA
>MGOA01000033.1 GCA_001796965.1 Chloroflexi bacterium RBG_16_64_43 | reverse complement strand
CACCAAATCCGCCGTGCCGGCCACGCCGAGCTGGTCGAAAAGGAATCCAAACTGCTTCTCCCAGGCCTCGCGGATGGGAGCGCGCGCGGCGTCGGGCAATGTCCACGTCCTGGCCTTGAACGGGCCGATGGCCTTCTTACGCGCCTTATAGATGAACTGCTCATCCGTATCGGTGGGTTTGCGCTCATCGGCGCAATGTTCACGGGTCCAGGCGAAGATCTCCTCCCGCAAGTCGGCCGGAAGGTGATCGAAGGCGATGTTCTGGAAATTCGTCGCCAGATGGACCTCGCAAGCCTCGTTCTGGGGGAAGTTGCGGAAGGCGTTCTCGGGCAGGGTGGATGCGCCGTGTTGCACGGCGCCCGCCAGGCCGAATTGGCTGCGCGCGACGCGCGAGAGGCGCAGCAGAACGCCGAAGTCCACTGCGACTTGGGCCATGCTGCCGTCTGGCAGCACCACGCCGCCGTGCGATGTGCCGGTTTGGATGCTGATCTTACTCAGCCCGAGCGCATTGCCGGCCAAGCGGTCGAGTTCCACCCCATAGAGCTGCAGGTAGGCGCGCAACTCTTCCTCGGTGCTGTTGCGCCCGCCGACCTCTCCGATTTCGCCTCCAACGGAAACCTCGAGACCCTTGGGCTGGTGGGTGCGGATGAACGCCGTGAACGCTGCGCACAAGTGGGCGTTGAGCATCTGTTGCTCGTGAACCGTCGACCGGTTGAGATCCACCAGGGTGGAGGTGTCGATGTCGATGTTGTAGAAGCCTGCCTGGATGGAATCGGCAATCAAGTCTCGTATGGCCTGCAGTTCTGCTTCCGGCGCCGAGGCGTACTTCTTTGCCGATACCTGGAAGTGGTCGCCTTGAATGAAGACCGGACCGCTCCAGCCTTCGCAGATGGCCGCGGCCAACACCGAGGCGGCGTATTCCGCAGGGCGCTGGTCGGTGTAGCCCATTTCGGACCGCGCAATCTCGAAGATGATCGAGCCGGCGCGGCGCGCGCCAGCTGCGCGGAAGACGGCGCGCGCGGCATCAAACGAGAGCATACGCAGGTTGATAGCCGGGACAGTGAAAGTGGATGGGACCTCGCCGCGGCCGCGAGCCAGGTACAGCTCGTTGATCGAGGCGGGCACGATGCCGAGGGCGAGAGCCGTTTCCCAAATCAGCCAGCGGGCTTCCGCCCGCGCCTGGGGTTCGCCCATGGCGGAGGCCTCTGCCATCCGGATGGATGCCGCAGGCAGCGTTTTGCGATTGCCTGGGACGAGGCCGGCGGAGGTCCACGAGGCGTCGCTACCCAGATAGCGACGCGCGATTTCGATATGCTGTTTGCTCATCATCTCATCCTATCGTGCGCGTGGTCGGTGAAGAAAGCCGACAACATTATACACGCGCGGGGTGGCCTGACTAGATGGTCCACGCTCGATGGGCCAGCACCAGCGAAAGCGATTAAAGTGCCTCGAGCCCGTGCGCCTCAAGTAGGTGCGGGTCGGCTAAAAGCGCGGCCGTGGATCCGTCGGAGATGACCCGGCCTCGATCCAGGAGAATCGTGCGCGGCAACAGCTCGGCCACCATCTGCAAATCGTGGCTGGAGACCAACATCGTCTGCGGCAGAGCGCGTAACAGATTGATCAGGTTGCGCCGCCCGCGGGGATCGAGCCCGGCCGTGGGCTCGTCGAGAACGAGCACCTCCGGCTCCATTGCCAGCACCGAGGCGATGGCCACCCGCTTCTTCTCGCCATTGCTGAGGTGATGCGAGACCCGGCTCTCCTGGCCGGACATGCCGACCGACGCCAGGGCAGTTCTAACTCTTTCGCGGACTTGCGACTCACTCAACCCCATGTAGATCGGCCCGAAGGCAACATCTTCCAGAACGGTGGGCGAAAAGAGCTGGTCGTCTGGATCCTGAAAGACCATCCCCACGGCCGCGCGAATTGGCCCAAGGGTTGCCGGACTGAGGGTGTGGCCGCAGATGATGAGCTCCCCCGGACCAGTGAGGATGCCATTCAAGTGCAGCAGCAGCGTGGACTTGCCGGCGCCGTTCGGGCCGACGAGGGCCACCTTCTCGCCCGGCGCAACGCGAAACGTGACATCCTCGAGCGCCGGGTGCCCGTCCGGATATGAGAAGAACAAGTGACGGACGTCAATGGAGTGGTGCACCGGCTTACCCCCAGAAGAGGACCCCCAGGCTGAGAAGGAGAATGAGCAGAGAGAAGCCGCCGGCCAGGGTCAGCCATCCGGACGGGGAGAGCGACGAAAGGGGAAGGCTGCGCACCTCACCGTCGTAGCAGCGCGAAAGCATGGCCCCATAGATCCGGTCGCTGCGATTGAAGGCTCGCAGGAAGAGGCTGCCCGCCATGCCGCCCGCCACTCGCGCGCGCCACGCGAAGCTCGGCATCGGACGGGAGTCGGCCCTTGGGCCAGGACGCCCAGATCGAGCTGCGCGTGCACGCATCAAACGCAGCGCTTCATCGGCTAGGACGAAGAGGTATCGCCACATCAAGCCGAACATGGCCACCAAGAGGCGCGGAAGTCGAACGGCGCGCATGGCGCGCAGAAGGTCGGGGAATGAGGTGCTGGAGGTCAGCACGATGGCCGCCTGAATGGAAAGCCACGACTTGAATCCCACGCTCAGGAATCGTTCCAGCCCCTCGAGCGAGGCGGTCTGCGTCCACGCGCCGAGTCTCATGGTAAATAGATTCGTCCCCTCGACGCTGAAGGCCAACGGCAATGCGGCCAGCACAAAGGGCAGAGCCAGGCTGGCGCGGCGCTGTACATACCCAAGCCCCAGGCGCGACAGGATTTCAACCGACAAGACAGCGGCCAAGAGCAGGATGAAGACCGGCCAGGCAGCGTAGGGAGTCAGCGAGACGGTCAGAATGAAAGCCACCGTCAAGATGAACTTGACCCGCGCGTCGAGGGCGTGAACAGGGCTGTCGAGTGATCGGTGAGGGTCGAGGTAGTGGACGTGCACTGAAATCACGCAGCGCGTGGTTCTTTGCGGAGTTGGCGGGTTGGCTGTCCTCGTGGCATTCGGGCACCTTGCTCAGGAATTGGGCGATTTCGTTCGGTGTAGGTAGGCGACACCCACGGCGGCCCCGAACACAAGGAGCGTGCCCGTGATGCCGGCGGCAACCGTCGCCAGAGCGCGGTTCGAGATACCTGGGAAAAGGTAGTCTGGAATGAGCTGGTAGATCGGCTCTCGGATCGCATCCAGATACCCGTTCTGCGCGGCTACCCATTCCAGCCCGTCCGGGCTGGCGGATGCGATGGGCGAGAGAATCGCCAGCAGCAACGCGAAACCGAGGCCGAAAAGATACGCAAGCGCTCCGGGGGAGAAGGCCTTGGGGTCGTGCCTGAAAAGATCGCGGCGCGCAGTATGGAGGAAGGCCAAAGCGCCGAACGTAATGAGCGCCTCGCCGACACCGATGAGCATGTGAATCCCGCCCATCGTCGGAACGGCGATGTTGGCTGGGGATGTTCCTGAGAGGGCAAGCTCAAGGGCGCAGGCAAAGGCGGCCGCAACGATCGAGGCCCAAGCGGCGGCAACGCCTCCGACGAAGAGCCCCCAGGGCTTCTCCGCAGCCAGCTTGCGGATACTGGTGTAGACGAAGTAGGCCACGGTGGTGCCGATGATGGCCATGTTGAACAGGTTGGCGCCGAGTGACAACAGGCCGCCGTCCTGGAAAACGAGTGCCTGGATGCTGACGACGGTGGTCATTACAACGACGGCCGCCCACGGGCCGATGAGAATCGTTGCCAAGGCAGCGCCGAGGAGATGACCCGAGGTGCCGCCCGCGACTGCGAAATTGAGCATCTGGCCAGCGAACACGGCCGCAGCCAAGACGCCCATCAAAGGCACTTGGCGCTGGTCGAGCTGGCGGCCTACTTGCCGCAAGGAGAAACCGACCGCAACAAGCGAGAGCGCCCAGAGGCCGAGCGAAACGAGCGTCGATAGGAAGCCGTCCGGGATGTGCATCGGCGCCATCTGGAAGTGCATGCTCAGCCTGCCTGGGTAGACCGGGGAGTGGCGCCGCCGGCGCACTTGGCACACAGCCCCGTCAGGACGAGATGGTCGAGGTCGGGATGAAACTGATGTGCGTTCACGATCTGGGAACGCAGGCGTTCGACGGGCGGGCCCGGGAGAACCCACTCACCGCCGCAGCGCCGGCAACGCAGGTGGTGGTGGCGCACTTCGGGTCGGCGCAGTTCGTATTCCGTCAACCCGTCGGGCGTCACGAATGCCGTAACCACCTGGGCCGCGCGCAGCGTTTCGAGGGTGCGGTAGACGGTTGCGATGTTGAGCGCGGGAAGATGTCGGCTCGCCAGCCGGAAAACGCGTTCCGCGGTCAGGTGGCCGCGGTTGTGGCACAACTGTTCGACAATGACGGTGCGTTGAGGCGTGCGCCGGAGGCCTTGGGCGTGCAAAGTGGCGAGAAGCGGCAAGTGGCACGACATCGTAGTTGCGACTCCTTGCAACTACGATTATACGCACTTGGACTGGCCGGTCAAGGGGCGAGCACGGCCTGGCAATTGGGGCAGGTGCGCGTACCGGTTGCCACGACGTGCCCGCAGCGCGGGCAGGCGTGCGGCTGAACCCCGCCCAATGGGGCACCGCAAGCCGGGCACGAGGCTTCGCCAACGGGCACCGCCACCCCGCAATACGCGCATTGGATGCGGCGCAAACGCTCCGATATTTCGTGGCCTGCGCCCGCGGCCTCGGCGGCGCGCGCCAAAACGTCCCACACACGCTCCTGGAGCTGGAGGGAGGCAATGTCCTGGGCGATGTCGTCCAGCCGACCGAGCAGATTGAGGGGGCTGCGCAAGCCAAACAGGGCGCTGACCCCCAGGCTGGCTGCGACGCCAAGCCATTCCTGTTGGCCGGTCTTGACCAGCACCCCGTCTTCGACCTTCTCCAGATGCACGCTCATCGCGGTCTGGCCGCCAGAGGCCCGCACCTGGCGGGTTGCGATTTGCACAATCATGCGTTCCGTGTCGCCCATGACCTGCGCTTGCATGTTGCCCTGAGCGAATTCAGCGATCAGAGCGCGGGCCAGGAGTTCAGGGGAGATCGGGCCGTGATAGACGCGCTGTTCCATGCCTACCTCGCAATCCGTAATGGGGTGCGGCCGTTGCCGCGCAACACTATTCCAAAACCGCCTTAAGGAATTCGGGCGAGCCGTTCAAGAACGCCTCAACGGTCATCGACCTCTTGCCTGGGGGCTGGATTTCCAGCAATTGCAGCTTGCCCTCGCCGCAAATCACGGCGACGCCCGTCCCTTCGCGTACGACGCGGCCAAGCGGACCCGCTGCGCCGTTCGCGCGTGGCATCGCGCGGGCACGAAGGATCTTGAGCGGCACACCTCTCCAAAGAAGGTGGGTTCCGGGCCACGGGTGATAGGCCCGCACACGTCGAGCCAATGCCTCCGCAGGCTGGGCCAGGTCCATCCGGCTGTCGTGCTTGCGCAGCATTGGCGCATAAGTCGCCAGGGCCTCGTCCTGCGGGTGCGGGGGCAGCTCTCCGGCCAAGTACCGCGGCAGGTAGCGTTCAGCCGTTTGCTTCGCGAGCTTCGCCAACTTCTCACCCAGCGAGAGCGCCGTTTCGTCGGGCGAGAGCGCCAGCGCCTCCTGGGCGAGAATGGGCCCCGTGTCCAGCCCCGCATCCATTCGCATGAGCGTTATCCCAGTTTCGGGGTCGCCAGCGAGGATTGCTGCGGGAATGGGTGCAGCCCCGCGATGCCGGGGCAACAGCGACGCATGGAGGTTTACGCATCCTCGTGAGGGGAGTTGCAGAATCTCGGGTCGCAGGATCTGTCCGAAGGCGGCGACAAGGATCAGCTCGGGCTGCCAGGAGCGAATCACCTCGGTGGCCGCCGGCTCGCGCAGGCGCATGGGCTGGAGGATGTCCACTCCCAGTTCGATGGCTGCCAGCTTGACCGGCGGGGGAACAAGCTGACGGCCCCGGCCGGCCGACCGGTCCGGCTGTGTGACGACTCCCACAACCTCGTAGGCGGAGGCCAGCCAACGCAGTGTGGGGACGGCGAATGCCGGGGATCCCATGAAAACAACGCGCATGGGTCGATTCTAGCATGGCGCAACGGGGGCGACTCTGTGGTGTTTTTTACTTGGGGTTGCAGAGCCGAAGTGCAACCGTTATAATGCCACAACTGTGTACCCGGGGGGCCGGGTGCGCCCACTTCACCAAGGAGGAATTGATGACCGCTCAGCCAGGAATGGACGTCAGCAGCGATGATAAACTCTGGACCGCGCTAGCCTACGTCTTCACGCCGCTCATCCCTATCATCCTGCTCCTGATGGCCGACAAGAAGTCCCGGCCGTTCATCCGTGCTCACAACGCGCAGGCGCTGGCCTGGGGCGTCGTTTTCTACATCATCGTCACGATTACCAGTTTCTTCCTCATCGGCCTGTGCATTTGGCCGCTGGGCGTGATCGCGCAGTTGTATTGGGCTTACAAAGCCTACCAAGGCAACATGGTGAACATCCCGGTCATCACCAACTTCGTCAAGAGCCAGGGCTGGGCGTAGTCCGTTCCAGGGTAAAGCCCCGAAGTCACATCAACAGGCCCGCCCTCGGCGGGCCTGTTGTATTCCCTCGTGGCGCGATCGCGGCCCGCGGGCTATACTCCGTCCACCTCGCACCACGTCGAATTGGGAGGCATCATGACCTCAGCCCCTGCGCAAAATCCTGCTGGCGCGACCCCCAGTCCGCCCGTGATCCCGCTCTCATCAGCGGACGAGCGGACGTGGGCGATGCTGGCGCACCTCAGCGTTATCGCTAATCTGTTCACCGGCTTGTTGGGGCCGGTGGCGGCACTGGTGATTTATCTGGTCTACAGAGAACGCTCGCGCTATGTCGCCTATCACGCGATGCAATCCTTCGTCTTCCAACTCATTTGGTGGGTGGGTGGCGGGGCACTGATCGCCGCGGCCTGGACCGTCAGCGGTATCTTGAGCGCGGTGCTCATCGGGTTGTTGTGTATGCCTTTCGCCTGCGCGTTGAGCCTGATACCTCTGGGAGCAGTGGTTTACGGCATCATCGGGGGGATTCAGTGTTCGAACGGCCGCGACTTCAAGTACTGGCTGGTCGGCGGCTGGGTGCGCGGGACGCTGACGGGCTGAGGCCATGGCGGGGGCAGGCGAGAGCCCACGGTTCCCGCGCAAACGGTGGCTCATGGCGGCATCGAGCGAGGCGGATGCCTCGCGTGCGATGCCGGGAGTCCATCCGGTGCTCGCGCGCGTGCTCGCAGCGCGGGGAATCCTCACCGACGCCAGTGCGGCTGACTACCTTGCCGGAAGCGCGCCGACGTCCGCTGACCCCTGGGCGATCAAGGGAATGCCGGCAGCGGCGGAGCGGGTGGCCAGGGCGGTGGCTACTGGCGAGCAGATTGTGGTGTACGGTGACTACGACGCGGACGGCGTGACCGCCACGGCGCTCTTGGTGCGGCATCTGACGCGCCTCACGACGCATGTGCGCGGTTACATCCCCAGCCGTTTCGATGAGGGCTATGGCCTGAATCTGGCGGCCATTCGCCAGTTGGCGGCCGAGGGCGTGCGTCTGATTGTTACTGTCGACTGCGGAGTGCGGTCCTTTGACGAAGCCGCGGTCTGTCGGCAAACCGGCATCGACTTGGTCATAACGGATCACCATCAGCCGCTTGACGAGGTTCCTGATGCAGTTGCCGTTGTCAACCCCAAGCAACGTGGCGACACGTATCCCGAAAAGAACCTGGCCGGCGTGGGTCTGGCATACAAGCTGGCGGAAGCGCTGGGTCGTGTGCACCCTGCGCCGGACGATCATCGAGCGGCCTTGGAGGATGCCCTGGAACTCGTCGCAGTGGGCACCGTGGCCGACCTGGCGCCGCTCACCGGTGAGAACCGCGGCTTGGTGCGACGAGGCCTAACGCGGATGAACGCAGGTGGCCCCCACAACCCAGGGCTGCGAGCCCTGGCGGGAACGGCCAAGGTCAGCCCCGGCTCCGTGCGGGGCCACACGATTGGGTTCATGTTGGGGCCGCGACTGAACGCTGCCGGCCGGCTGGAGACTGCGCGGGCGGCCCTCGATTTGCTGCTGACCGATGGGGTGGACCAGGCGCTCGGCCTGGCGAAGCAGCTCGACGTCTGGAATCGCGAGCGGCAGGAGCAAACCCGCGTCACCTATGAACATGCGCGCGATAGTGTGCTGGAGCAAGCGGGCGCGAAGTTCCCGGGAGGCTTGCCCTTCTTTCTGCTTTCCGTAGATCCCAGCTACAGTCCGGGGATCATCGGTCTCGCGGCCTCGCGCCTGACAGAGGAGTTCTATCGTCCGTCAGCCGTTGTCGTGCTCGAAGGCGAAGAGGCGCGCGGTTCGGCCCGCAGCATCCCGGAGTTCCACATTACGCGGGCGCTGGACTCCTGCCGCGATCTGCTCCTCCGGCACGGCGGACACGCTGCCGCTGCAGGTTTCACCGTCGCCGCGCGTGATCTTCCGGAACTCGGCCGCCGTCTTGAGGCGTTGGCGCGTGCCGAGTTGTCGGGGGTGGTCCTGCAACCGGGCCTGGCCGTCGATGCTGAAGTGAGGCTGGCGGACCTGGTAGGGTTGAATAACGTGCTGCCGGCACTTGAGCCGTGCGGGATGGGCAATCCGACCCCAGTATTTGTGGCGCGCGGACTGACGGTCCGCGAGAAGAGGCGGGTGGGCGGCGATGGCAGCCATCTCAAGCTTAACCTGGAGCAAGCCGGCCGGCGGATGGGTGCGATCGCGTTCCGCTGGGGTGACGCGGCCGACGCGCTACCGCCGCGAGTGGACGCCGCATTTCAATTGATGGTCAACGAGTATCTTGGGGAGAAACGCGACGAGCTCAACATTCTCGATCTCGCGCCGGCATGATGGCGCGGCGGGCACGCAACGTCAGTCGGCGAAGCGATACCGGATCAGTGCCCATACAGCCGCGAAGGCATCGCTCAGCTTGATCTTCTTGCCTTCGCTGTATTCGCGCGGGTTGAATGAGATCGGCACCTCGAATATGCGCGCCCGGCGTTTGAGCAACTTGGCTGTGATTTCCGGCTCGAAGTCGAAGCGGTTGGCGCGCAACCGGATGCCTTGGACGAGCGGCGCGCGAAAGACCTTATAGCCGGTCTCCATGTCGGAGAGGATGCTGTTGTAGAGCAGGTTGGTTGCCAGGGTCAGGAGTTGGTTGGCCAGCATGTGCCAGAACATCGTCACGCGCCGCGGAGCGCCCAGGAAGCGCGAGCCGTAGACGACGTCCGCCACGCCGTCCTCGATCGGCTTGAGCAACATCGGGTAGTCGCGGGGGTTGTATTCGAGGTCGGCGTCTTGGATCAAGATGATCTGGCCGGAGGCGTTCTGGATCCCGGTGCGGACCGCTGACCCTTTGCCCGTGTTGCGGGGGTGGAGGATCACCCGCAGGCCGGGCTGCGGGGGCAAGTCCGCGAGAATCTGGCGGGTGCCGTCGGTTGATCCGTCGTCGACGATGAGGATCTCCCCGGCCAGCCCCGTGGCCTGGACCCGGCGCAGGATCTCGCGCAGCGTGTTCTTCTCGTTGTAGACGGGGATGACGACGCTGAGTTGCATGGCTGGAGTATACCCGCCCCACACAGCCCAGGCAAACGCGTCGTGCTATAATCTGCTCGCCAACGATGCCGGCGCACGACAAACCGGACGCACGTTGGAGGTGCTTGGTGGCCGTTTCCTCAAGTGCAATTGCCCGCCCCTCGGACGCTGCGATAACCGTCGGCCGCTTCGTCCCCGCTCCTATCACCCGAATCGAAGACACCGGACTCTCGGCCCTCTGGCTGCAGGACCTGGCCCTGAAGATTCTCTATTTTCAGGGTTACCTTACCGGCTTCCGCGTGGCGGAGTTGATGTGCCTGCCCTTTACCGGCGTGGGTGATCAAATTCTGGAGGCGCTCAAGCGCGAGAAGCTGATCGAGGTCAAGTCCCAGGTGGGTATCGGCGAGGGCGCGTACCAGTACGCGATCACGGGGATGGGCATGTTGCGAGCGCGCGAGGCGCTCGACCGCAGCCAGTACGCGGGTCCGGCGCCGGTGCCTGTAGCAGATTACAACGCCGCGATTCGCAAGCAGGCACGCGGACGGTCCACCTTCCACCCGCGGACCATGCGCCAGGCCCTGACCGCGCTGGTTCTCAGCGACCGGACCATGGCGCGCATCGGGCCGGCGGTCAACTCGGGCACCTCAATATTCCTCTATGGCCCTCCGGGCAACGGTAAGACCACGATCGCGCGGGCGATCGGTGAAACCATCCTGCGCGAGGATATGTACATCCCCTATGCGCTCGATATCGAAGGGCACGTCGTCAAACTGTACGACTCCGTAAATCACTCACTTGCCCCGGATGAGGACATGGTGTCCGGCGGCGCGGGTCAGCCGGCGCGCGGACTGCGACGCGACCCGCGCTGGATCCGCATCCGCCGTCCGTTCATCATGGTGGGCGGGGAGCTCACACTGGCCGGGCTGGATCTCGTGTTCAATGACGTCTTGCGCTACTACGAGGCGCCCTTCCAAGCCAAAGCCAACGGCGGGATTTTGTTGATCGACGACTTTGGCCGCCAGCAAGTTCGTCCGCGCGACCTACTCAACCGCTGGATCATCCCGCTCGAGAATCGCATCGATTACCTGACCTTGCATACCGGGCAGAAGATCGAAATCCCGTTCGACGTTATGGTCGTCTTCTCGACCAACCTGCCGCCCAAGGACTTGGTCGACGAGGCGTTTTTGCGCAGGCTGCGCCACAAGATACATATTGGCGACCCGACATTCGAAGAGTACCGCGAGATTTTCCGCCGAGTCACCGCCGCCAAAGGCGTGGCCTACTCCGAGGATGACCTAGCCTACCTTTTGCAGGAGTATTACATCAAGAACAATCGCAAGTTGCGCGCTTCCCATCCGCGCGACTTGTGCGACCAGATCCTGGATATTGCGCGGTACATGAGCGTGGAACCGGCGATGACGCGTGACTTGCTGGATCGTGCCGCGTCGTCGTTCTTCGTCGATATCTAGAGCCCGGCGGATCTGGACGCACGGCCCACGGACCGCACGCCGGGTCCGTGGCTTTCTTTATCGGCCCGCCGGTTGGACCCGACATGCCCATCGACGATCTCGCCTACCTGTTCCATCACGTTCCGGCGGTCATCGCTCACCGCGGCGCAAGCCGTCGCGCCCCGGAGAACACACTCGAGGCTTTTCGCCTTGCGCTTGAACTCGGGGCGCATGCCATAGAGCTGGATGTGATGCTGAGCCGCGATCGAGTACCGGTGGTGATTCACGATACGCGCTTGGAGCGAACCACCGATGGAACCGGCCAGGTTCACGAGCACACCTGGGCGGAGCTTGGCGACCTGGACGCCGGCTCTAAGTTTTCGGCCGCCTTTCGCGGCGCGCGGATCCCGCACTTGGAGCACGTGCTTGAGGAAATCGGGCGGCGAGCTTGGATCAACATCGAATTAAAGAACTACGCGACCCGCGGTGACGGGCTTGAGCAGGTGGTCGTGGACTTGGTGGCGCGAATGGGCTTGGGGCGCAAGGTGTTGTTGTCCTCCTTCAACCCGCTTTCGCTCGGCCGCGCCGCGCGTCTTGCTCCGCAGGTGGCGCGCGGACTGCTCACGATGCCGGCGATGCCCGTCTTCCTTCGGGAGGGGTGGCTTGCGTTCGTCGCCAAACCACACTCATACAACCTTCACCTGGATCAAACGAACGTCCGGTCCGTGCGCGCGGCTCGAGCGCGCGGCGCCCGGGTGTGCGCCTGGACGGTGAACGACCCAACCGATGCGGTTCGAATAGCCGCGCAAGGCGTGGACGGAATCATCACCGACGTGCCGGATGTCATCCTGGCTGCTCTGACCCGGAATCCACAACGTGGTTAGGCTTGAGGCGATCCGCGAGGCCGCCGAGCGAATCCGGCCGTATTGCGTTCGGACTCCGCTGACCCATGATGACGAGTCCCCCCTTTGGCTGAAATGGGAGAACCAACAATCGACGGGATCCTTCAAGCTACGTGGGGCATTGAACAAGGTCCTTGGCCAGTCCGCGGAGGCGCGCGCGCGTGGGCTGGTGGCAGCCTCGGCCGGAAACCATGGGCAGGGGGTTGCCTTCGCTGCTCGAATCGTTGCAGCGCCAGTTCGAGTGTTCACCTATTCGCATGCGGTTCCGGAGAAGGTCGCCGCCATGCGCGCGCTTGGTGCTGAGGTGGTGATGGTTGCGGGTGGCTACGGCGAGGCCGAAGCGGCGGCGATTGAGGACGCGCGCGCGTCGGGCCGATTGTGGGTATCGCCGTACAACGATGATTGGGTAATCGCGGGGCAGGGGACCCTCGCCTTGGAGGTAGTGGAAGCGATGGGCCAGGTACAGCACGCGACCATCTGGGTTCCTGCTGGCGGTGGGGGTTTGGCCGCCGGAACAGGGTGTGCAGTTCGGGCGTTGCGCCCGGGGTGGCGAGTGGTCGCCGCGCAATCGGAAGCCTCAGCCTTCCTGCATGCTCACTTTCACCGGCAGGAGATGAGCCGCGTGGTGGAACGTGTGAGCCTGGCGGATGGTCTGGCGGGGCCGGTCGAGCCAGGATCCCAGACCCTCGATCTTGTGCGCGAAGTTGTGGATGAATTCGTGCTGGTCGACGAAGAGTCAATTGCCAGGGCGATTGCAGACGCCTGGTGGCGGTACGGCGAGCGCATCGAGGGCTCGGCAGCGGTTCCACTGGCTGCGGCTCGCCAAGTGGATCTGACCCTAGGTGGAGAACACATCGTGCTCATTTCGGGAGGCAACATCTCACCCGGAGTGCACGCGGACCTTTGCCAGCGATGGCCGCGGCGAGCCGCTTGATGGGCGAGCCGGTTGAAAGGCGCATCCGTCGATGACCAGGCTTAGAGCGGCGTACCTTCAGGTATGGCAGCGCACCCTGCTGGTTGCGATCATCCTCATGCTGGCGATTCCTGCGCTTGGCGCAACGCCTTACCAGGGAACGACGCCGCAGGAAAAGGCCGAGCGACTGCTCGAATCACTTTCGCCTCAGGAACGCGTCGGCCAGCTGTTCATTGTCACATTCCAAGGGCAGGACGTCGCCCCCACTTCTACGATTTACGAGCTCATCAGCGAATACCACATCGGCGGCGTCCTGCTCCGCCCGAGCAACGGCAACATCCTCCCGGGGGCGGGGGAGGCCGTCGGCCTGAACCTCTTGACGAACGCGCTGCAACAAGCTCGGGCCAGCGCCGCGCGAGCCGGGGTCGGGCCGGGCGCCACGCAGACGCCTGCCGCGTCCACCTTCGTGCCGCTGCTCATCGCGCTGGCCCAAAGCGGAGATGGCTATCCGGGATCGAGCCTCGCCAACGACGTCACCCTCCTGCCGTCTCAGATGGCAATTGGCGCCACATGGGATTCCACATTGGCGGAGGCAGCCGGGCTTGTGGCCGGGCGCGAGTTGGCTGCCCTCGGGGTGAACATGTTGCTCGGTCCGAGCCTGGACGTCGTTGAGCGGCCGAACCCGGTGGCCGCGGGTGACATCGGGTCGGGAGTGTTCGGCGGCGATCCCTTCTGGGTCGGCGACCTCGGGGCTGCCTTCATCCGCGGTGTTCATCGAGGGGGCGCGGGCCGAGTGGCAGTCGTGCCGACCCATTTCCCTGGGATCGGCGGGAGCGATCGCGATCCCGAAGAGGAAGTTGCCACCGTACGTAAGGCGCTTGAGCAATTGCGACAGATCGACTTGGCTCCGTTTGCGGCCGTGACTCGTGGCTCGTTAGGGGATGCCGGGACGGCCGATGGGCTTCTAGTTTCGCATATCCGTTACCAAGGCCTGCAAGGCAACATCCGAGTCACCACGCGCCCGTTGAGCCTTGACCCGCAGGCGCTGGCCCAAGTTATGGGGCTACCGGAGTTCAGTAGCTGGCGAGAAGCGGGCGGCTTGACCGTCAGCGATTCCCTGGGCTCCCAGTCGGTGCGCCGCTTTTACGATCCGAGCGGCGTCGCCTTCGCGGGCCGCCTGCTCGCCAAGGATGCGTTTCTGGCAGGCAACGATTTGTTGCTTCTGGCAGATTTCCGCTCCTCGGGTGTTGGCGACGAGCGCCTCTCGATTGAGGAGACGATTTCCTCCTTCGTTCAGAAGTATCAGGAGGATGCGGCATTCGCACAACGAGTCGACGAATCCGTTGTGAGGATTCTGGCCCTCAAGTACCGCTTGTATCCGTTCTTCGACAGCTTGAACAGCACCACGTATGCGGCGACACGGGTGGAAGTAGGTGCGGACGAGGCGGTGGCGTTTGAGATTGAGAGCCACGGATTGACTCGGCTCAGCCCCGCCTCCGCCGAAGGCGATGACCGAGGCCTCGAGCCGCCAACGACCGCGGATCGAATACTGTTTTTGACCGACTCGCGCTCGTATCGTCCGTGTGCCACCTGTGAGTCTGTGGTTCTGGTGTCATACGACGTGCTGCGAAAGGTGGTTGAACGCATGTACGGTCCGCAAGGGAGCGGGCAAATCTCGGCGACCCGCCTCACGTCGTATTCGTTCGCAGACCTAGCGACGTACCTGCAGGGAGTGCCAAATGAGAACCTCACCCGTGATCTTGAATCATCGACGATCATCGTGGCCCTCACACTCGACACCGATCCAGCCGTAGCGGGGTCACGTGCTCTCAGCGATCTGCTCAGCCAACGTGCGGATCTTGTGCGGCGGCGGAAAGTCATCGTCTTTGCTTTGGGGGCGCCGTACTACCTCGATTCAACCGACATCAGCAAGATAACGGCTTACTACGCTCTCTACAGCAAGGTGCCTGCGGCACTCGAGGTAGCGGCTCGCACGCTTTTTGGGGAGCTCGCGCCACAGGGCGCCTCGCCCGTGGCGGTGGAAGGCGTGGGTTACAGCCTGGTTTCCGCGTTGTCGGCAGATCCGAATCAGATCATTCCGTTGGCGGTTGAGGCTGTCGACGCCGGGCCGGGCACTCCAGCGCCTACGCCGAGCGGCTATCGAGTGGGCGACAGCCTGTACTTGAGGGCGGGACCGGTCATCGACCAAAACGGTCACCTGGTTCCGGATGGGACCGTGGTGAGGTTTCGCATTTCATACCCGGCCGAGAACATCCCCACGCTGGTGCTGGAGGGCGCTACCCAGGCGGGGCTTGCGACAGCCAGCCACGTCATCGATCGCATTGGTGCGTTGGAAGTTCACGCGGTGAGTGAACCTGCGATGGTGTCAACGATCTTGCAGCTACAGGTGGGCGAGACGCCAGGTTTTGTGACGGCCATTGCCCCGACACCGCCGGCCACGGCCACACTTGGAGCGGGTGTCTCCGCGGCCACACCGCAGGCCGCCCCGACGGCGGGCGTGGGCACCGAACAAAGCGCCACGGGAGGAACAGCGCTGGCCGCATCGCTGTTGGTTTTAGGGGGGTTGGGAGCGCTGGTTGGATTCTTGTTCGGCCGAATCGGGGCACGCGGGTGGCAGGTTCGTGGCGGCCTGGCAGTCGTTGTGGGCGGTCTGCTGGCGTACGACTACCTTGCCATGGGCCTTCCGGGCTCAGAATCCATGGCCAGCTGGGCTGGTCCTCTTGCAGGAGTTGTCGTTTCGTTCTCTGGCGGGTTGCTGGGGGGAGCTGCCGCGTGGGTCCTCGCGAGAAGGCGATGCGCGGGAACCTGAACCGGTCAGCGTGACCCGGTGTCAGCGCCCGGCGGAGACGGCGAACGCGATGGCCAGAAGCATCAACGCCGATGCAGCCAAGAGGGCTTCGGCGCGTCCAAGCGGGGGGAAAACAGGACTCGGGCGGCCTTCGCCCAACCGCGTCGCCGTTGAAGGGGACGGCATCTTGCCCATCAGCGACTCGCGCAAGGCGTTGACATCCGGCGGCCGGTCGGCCGGGTGCAAGGCCATGCCCCACAGGATGGCCCGTTCGACCGCGAGGGAGATGCCGGGATTGTGGTGTCTTGGGGGAATGAGGGCTTCTGGCGATAGGAACCGGTGCTTCGCCTCGGTCGGAGGTTCGTTCGTCAACAAGTGATAGAGCGTCGCGCCAAGCGCGTACAGGTCCGTGCGTGGATCGGTGTGCCCCGTGTCGCCGCCGTATTGTTCGAGGGGCGTATAGAGCGCAGTGCCCCGGCCCTGCACGACCGTGACCGTCATTTCGTCCGGCTCGAGCACCTTCACCAGTCCGAAGTCCACCAGTTTGACGATACCGATCGGCGTGAGTTTGATGTTGCTGGGCTTGATGTCGCGATGCAGGATGGGTGGGTCTTGTCCGTGCAGGTACTCCAACGCATCCAGAAGCTGACCCATCCATGCCAGCACTTCCGCTTCGCCGAGGAAGCGTCGCCCGGCCCGGGCTTGCTCGATGAGGGCGCGTAAGTCGCTGCCTGCAACGTAGTCCATCACCAAGTAGTCTTTGGTTGTGGTGGAGAAGTAGTCGGAGACCTTGGGTAGGTTTGGATGATCGAGGCGGGCCAGGATGCTCGCTTCGCGGTAGAATTGCTCGCCTGCCTGTTGTTGCAGTTGGGTGGAGAGGGCAGTGTCGTGCACGACCTCTTTGAGAGCGCACAGGCGCCCGGTCAGTCGTTCATCTTCGGCCAGGTAGATTGCACCCATCCCGCCCTGGCCGATGATCGACCGGATGCGGTAGCGGCCGCGCAGGAATTCTCCGGGCGCAAGCGGCTTGGGCATACGCAGCTCCACGCGCGGCCCCGATGGGCCGTGCTCGTACGCGAAGCGACTTCGGATGGTCCGGGAAGGCGGGGCAGGGGCCTGGTCTTTCGTCTCGGCGGGACCTCCCTCCCGTAGGTCCAGACATCAGGCCGATGAACTCACGGCGATTATACAGCATGCGAGCCGGCCCTTGGCTCGTCCACCAATCAACGAGGGTCTTGCACATTTCGGTGGTGTGACGCATGGCGGGACTTGAGGAGCTGCCAGTATTGATCGTCCAATCCGGTCCGCTCAGCGGGCAACGGTGGACGATTCCTCAAGAAGGGCTGGTCCTCGGGCGCGGCGAAGACTGCGACGTGGCAATTCCGGATCGACAAATCTCGCGCCACCATCTTCGAGTGTTCCGTCGCGAAGGGTCTCCCTACCTGAAAGACATGGGCAGCAAGAACGGAACTTGGGTTAATGGACAACCCGTCGACGACGAAGTCCAACTGTCTGACGGCGACATCATCCAAGTTGCATTGGTCCTGCAAGTCGTGTTCGTTGCGTCCGATTCGACGGTGCCGCTCACACTGGAGGGCGGCCTGGCGCAAGCCGGACGGTTGCACATCGATCCACGGGCGCATAAGGTGTGGATCGGTGAGAGGGAGATCGATCCGCCGCTTTCGGTCCATCAGTACCGCCTGCTCGAGCTGCTCTACTTGCGCAGCGGCGCAGTGGTGTCGCGAGAAGAGGTGGTCGAGAGCGTCTGGCCGGGGGTTTCCACGGACGGAGTCTCCGAGCAGGCGATCGATGCGCTGGTGCGCCGCCTGCGCGACCGGCTGGCGGAGGTGGATACCGAATGGGACTACATTGTCACGGTGCGTGGGCACGGCTTCCGGCTCAATAGCGGCGTGTGAGGGGAGTCGTGTTTGGTGGGGCACGATCTTACGCCCTGGGCAGCCCAAGGAGCATCGGCTATAATGATCGGGTCGACGGGGCGTAGCGCAGTTCGGCTAGCGCACCTGCATGGGGTGCAGGGGGTCGGCGGTTCAAATCCGCCCGCCCCGACACGGAGCGGCCCGATATCGGGCCGCTCTTTTCTCTAGTCATGGCGGCGTGGCGATTGACCGCTGCGCTTGGCGGGTGCGGGCGGTGTGCGTTGTGGAGAAGGTACGGTGCCGGTTTTGGACGCAGGATAGCGCGCGATTGGATTCCGGGGGCTACAGGTTGGAGACCGAATGAAGACCATCATTTCACCAGTTAAGGGCACGCGCGATTTCTATCCCGAGGCCATGGCGTTACGCCAGTGGCTCTATGGGGAACTCGCTCGAGTTTCCCGTTCGTTCGGTTACCAGGAATACGAAGGCCCCTGCCTCGAGTCGCTCGCATTGTACGAAGCCAAGTCCGGTGAGGAGTTGGTGAAAGAGCAAGCCTTCTGTTTTGCCGATCGCGGAGGAGATCAAATAGCTCTGCGCCCCGAGTTGACTCCGTCCCTCGCTCGCATGGTTGCCGCGCGGCAAGGGCAGTTGCCGCTTCCCATTCGTTGGTGGTCCTTTGGTCCATTTTGGCGATACGAGCGCCCACAGAAGGGGCGAACGCGAGAGTTCTTCCAGTGGAATGTCGACTTGGTGGGGGTTGAGTCACCCGAGGCGGATGCCGAGCTGGCCGCGGTCGCGGCGACGTTCCTGCGAAACGTGGGCCTCATGCCTTCTCAAGTCTACCTGCAAGTGAATAACCGGCGATTGGTCGAAACCGAGTTGGCCCGTTTGGGCGTCGCATCTGAGCAACGGGGCATGGTGTTCCGCCTCATCGACCGGCGCGATAAGATGCGCGCGTCAGAGTGGGATGCCTACGCGGCGGAACAAGGACTGAGCGCCAGTTCGATTCGCGGAATCGCCTTGTTGCTCGAGGACAAGGAGTTGTGGAAGAAGAGCGAGGAGCTTCAATCCTTTTTCGGCGCAGTGAAGGCCCTTGGCGTCGAGGAGTACGTTGAATACGATCCGACAATCGTGCGCGGGCTCGACTATTACACGGGAACGGTTTTCGAGGCGCGCGACCGCGACGGAGAATTCCGGGCCGTGCTTGGCGGCGGACGATACGACAACCTGGTCGGCGACGTGGGCGGGGACCGCCTGCCGGGGTTCGGATTTGCCATGGGCGACGTGGTCATACAGCTCGTCCTTGCGAAATTCGGCCGCCTTCCGACGCCGCGCACGGCGTCGGCCCAGGTACTGGTCACCACTTTTGCAGCAAGCGAGTTGAACACCTCGCTTGATCTGGCACGCCGCCTCCGAGAGGTTGGCATTCTGGTCGAGTGGTACCCAAAACCGGACCGGCTTCCCAAGCAGCTCAAGTATGCCGACCAGGCTGGCATTCGTTTCGCGGTCATTTGCGGACCGGACGAAATGGCGCGGTCGAGTGTCAGTCTCAAGGACCTTGCGACGCGAGAGCAGATCGAAATGAAGGTCGAGGATCTCGCTGTTGAAGTGCGGCGACGGGTGCTCGATCCTTTGATGGCGTGAGACATTCTGCAGTGAAGCGGCGCGCTGCACGGGATGTCACGTGTGAAGTGCGCTGCACCGGCGAGAACCTCGAGGCTCGATCCTTGCCACTCGGCGTTTGAGCATGTTAGAATGTCGCGCGAATGGTGGCTGTAGCTCAATTGGCAGAGCACTGGACTGTGGATCCAGTCGTTGCGGGTTCAAGCCCCGTCAGCCACCCACGTGACAACCGATGGCAACC